>JBFHGY010000064.1:0-9568 GCA_041582905.1 Crocinitomicaceae bacterium
ACTATGTAGGATCCTGAGGATTGGTTTGTGAGATCGATGCCTTCTATTGTAGAAATGATAACTCTTTTTTCGATCAAATTACCTTTCATATCGAAAATTCTAAGTTCGCGCTCATCCAATTCAAGGAAGGCTTGTTCTGTTTGAATGTATACAATAGAGTTGGTTGGGTTTGGAAGCGCAGAGAACTCAAACTCTCCCGATTCCGTTTTTAATTGCTCCCGTTCCGTTTCAGTCATTTCGCCAAGCATCATTCCAGTTGGAATCACTTTGCGTTGCGTTCTATTTCCCGAGGCATCATAGAAATACTCGACAGCGGGTTGAGCATAACTCACTGTATATCCCCCCAGAAACATCAGTCCGCATATTATTATCTTTTTCTTCATCTTTATTTTTTTTTAAAATCCAAGTAATCTTGGTCCAAATACAAAGTTTCCGATCTCGTAACCGTAATCCGTAGTATTCGTCGATCTCTTTACTGCATGCACGAACGTTGCTATCATGTTCACTCCAATTAGGTCTGCATAGAATAAATATGGATGCATATTCATCGTTCTAAATGGTCCGACAAAACTGTAGATAAATGAGGATAGACCAGGCACCGAAGTAACAGCTGCATTAATCCCGTAGGAAGTCAATGATCTTAATACACGGTTGGAATTCGCATTCACCCCGATAGCAGAGAAGGAAATCCCAATATCGGCTCCCATTAACCCTTCAGCTGCACCAAATATGGCATTTCTGGTTGTTCTCATTATCGTATGCCCACTGAATATGCTAGTTGCAATTCTATCAGCGGTACCATTGATTACACCAGTCCACAAGTTCGTTCTGAATAAAAACCTCAACGATCCCGGAGCTGTTAAACCTCCTGTACCAGCAGTTCCTAACATTCCTCCAGCCACACCTGCGCCAAATCCTATCAGCCCTGCGGTCACTAATCGATTCGGATCGAATTCTACGTTCGGCGAGAGTGTCTGAAGTGAATAGGATATCATATTGACACCCGAAGTGATTAATCCGTTAGACAGAATTGAGAAACCTCGGCTTACACTGGATATTCTTGTCCCTTTAATCACAGGTTTTCCACCGCTTCGACCCAAAGCATAGATAAACTTATTTGTTGGATCTAAAGGCCAATAGAATGCAGCTGTCAAAGCAGATGAGAATGTATACCCAATACTAGCTCCGATTAGTGCTCCTGTAACGGCACCTCTCCATACTGGAGCACCATTATTATGGGAAATAACCGCTCCGGCAATTGCTCCAACTACTGCTCCGGCAATTATAGGACCATAAAACAATTCTCCTGAAGGATCTGTATACCCTAATGGGTTGTTCATAACATATGAATATCGATTATAGTTTTGCGTTAGATCAGGATTTTGTATAAAATTATCTACCGCTAACATTCGACCGATTATTGGATCATACATTCTATTGTTCATATTAATCAGTCCAAATTCATCATGATGTTCATGTCCCGTAAAACCTCTCAACCATGAAAAGGTTGCAGGTACTGACATTGTTCCTGTCCATGTAGCAGCATTTCTTCTTTGTCCCCATGGGTCGAAACTCTGTTCAAACTCAACAACTCCAGCATCATCTGTTACAGCTACTACTGATCCGAGATGATCCGTGTACATGTAATGGTATTTTCCTATTCCTCCTTCCACAACAAATACCACGGAAGCGCCATTACCAGTAGGTATGTAATGAATTTCACGTGTACCACCGGATGGTGTCACTTCCTTCTCATATGAACCAACGTAGTATTTCGTCTTGACAACATCACCTGCAAATGATTGAACGGATTTGATTCTGTTCAACGCCGAACCATAGGTGAAGGTAATATGATGGTCACCTTCAGACACCGTTGCTGTTCTGTCAAATGATGTGTAGGTTACATCCTGTTGCATTAATGAAATACTTCCTTCGGAATTGTCAATACTCGTTACAGCATGAATTTTATCAACGTCATAATTGTATATTCCAACATCCGATTTCTCAGTTATGTTGCCATTGTTATCGTATTCAATTTCCAAAGGAGTTGCTATTAAAACAGGTGTAGTAATCATCGAAATCGTCGCCTTCTTAAGTCGATGGCTCGCATCATAATTAAATGTTTCTTTTCGATTATGAATATGATCCTTTCGTTCGGTTAGATTACCAGTTACTTGATTAAATGACACCTCGTAATCCTGAATACCAGCAGCGTAAATAGTTTCAAGTAAACCAAGTTCATCATACGTAAATTCAGTTGTTTTTCCATTTCCGAGAGTATATGCGGTGTATTGACCCTTCGCATTTTTCACAGGAGCAGAAAAGAAACTGATTGATTCCGTTTCATCTTTTACGTTAATTAATTCACCTATGGTATTATACTCGTTCTTTACTTTGAAACCTGATGGGTAGGTTGTTTCTGCAATTCGTCCCATGTCATCATACGCGAAACTCGTAATAAAACTCTCTGCATCAACAGATTCAGCTGTACTCGTTAGCCTGTTATAACTGTCGTATACATAAGATGTAGTCACTCCATAAGGATTACTGATGGATGAAACTTCATTAATACCGTTTCCACTGGTAACATACGTTGTTACTGTTGCACCATCAGGACCATTACTACTAATCTCACGGCCCATGACATCATAAGTCTTAGTGTGAGTATCACCATTCGCGTCTGTTTGACTGATGATAGCATGATATGAATTAAAATCATAAGTTGTCGTTCCGGCATCTTTATCAATTAATGATATTTGATTCCCGTAATCATCATAGGTCATTTGTTGAACCATAACACCTTGAACGCTTATTGACTTCTTTCGACCGTTACTAAAATACTCAGTATCAATCGTACCCGCATTATCAGTAGTTTGAATAACTCTACCAGCCTGATCTGTTGTTTGTGTTCTAGTTTGAGCAGGATGATTCATTGTCACGGTAAGCTCTCCAGAAGCTGTCGAATACGAATAATTCGTAGTACTAATACCATCAGAGACGCTGATCACTCTTCCATAATCATCATATAAGGAAGTGGAGACTAGAGGAGTTTCTCCGTCATAAAATACGTTTGTGACTGTGTACTCCTGCCCCTTTTCCGTGAACTTTTTCACTGACCAAATATCATCCGTCAATCCTTCAGTCTTCTCCTTCACTGGGCGTTCAAGTAGGTCATACCAAGTTGTTTTCGAAGGAGATCCTTCCACTTGATTAACTATTTTATATACCGTATTATCTGCCGACGTCGGCGTTGCTGTTCCACTCGTGAAATCCCAAAACAATTGAGTGTGACTTTCTAATCCACTAGGCTCAACGCTTGATAGTTGTCTTCCGAACGCGTCATACGTGCCTGTCGTAACAAATCCTGAAATATCGGTAGATGTAATAGCCGCACCCCATTTTTTGTCATAGCTAGCATAACTCTTTTGCCCCAAAGGGTTGGTCGTTTCAATAGGGAATCGACCAATAGCATCATACTTCGCTCTAGTCAAAATTGTAGGAGCATCGGCTGCCGATATGGTTCGTTTAATTTCATTTCCGAAAACATCGTACTCATACTTAGTGGTAACAGCCTTTGCCATTGTGGGCTGACTCACTTCTTGAGTCAATCTTCCTGACGCGTCATAGGTGTAACTCATTTTTGAGACGAACGACGTTTCACCAATTCTTGTGTTATACACGTTCTTTGTGAGTTGTGCCGAAGGTATCCACCAAAGCCCGAAAGTACCATAGGTATAAGTAATATTGGTATTCTCTCTACCGTTCGCAATCTTCTTTTTGGTCAAATTCCCGTATCCATCGTAAGTATAGTTGATGGTTGTTGTTACATCATTTAGCTGATTATAGGAAGATGACGAGCCTACTCGTGCATCATATCTGACTCCTCCCAAAGGAGTTACAATGAAGTTATATCCTGTTTCAGAAATTAATGCCCCAGAGATCAATTCATTTCTCTGTAGGACTGGTTGAACATAGTTATAGTCAACATTCAATTCTCCTGTTGAGATTGCGCGAGTACCCATTGTGATGTCTTCAGAAACCGTTTTTAAGAACCCAAGAAATCCTTTGCCCTGAAAATGAAAAAGAGCATCTTCATAGGAGTAATTTATCTGTTTCATTCCTCCGACTCCATCTTCAGATAACATTGTTTTGACAACGGAAAATGGATAGTGAACTTTTCGTACTGGATGATTTACGCTACCAGCTGTTTTCGAATAGTTTTCATTCTTTGGCAGCCACGTGTAGTGAAAATGTGTTTCTCGACCGAGTCCATCTTTTACTTTGTCTAATAAATATTCAGTTCCATCTTTGTCGAAATAAAAGAAACCCGAAAACGTCCCTGGCCAATTATCGGTTCGGAAAATCACATCTTTTCCATCCCCATTGTAATCGCCGACAGCAGCGTTATTGTATGGATAAAAATTAGGTCCTGTGTTCTGTTTCAGATTGAACGATATTCCGTTTGAATAATACTTGTCAAAATTTGACGTGGCTGAAATGTCATGGATATGGAAAATATCTGATTGCCCATCTCCATTAAAATCACCTATTTCAATCGTTTCAGACGATGAACTGACGTCAGGAGTAGTTGAAAAAGTAAAAGGTCTTACATCATAGCCGACTCCAGTTGAATAGGCTACAGACCAACTTGAGCCGTTTCCTACCAACAAATCTGTTTTACCATCCCCATTAAAATCACCATGGCGAATTTCATCCGTATAGCTTGGAAACACGTTGTGATAAATTTTTTCAACTTTATACGGGAAGGTACCTGTAGATGGTTTGGAATTCAATTCAAAAATCTCACAAGAACCTGAGTAGAAAACCATTATTTCTTCCTTTCCATCCCCATCAAAATCACTCGATGTGTACTTCTGAGCAGAGGCCAAATATGCAAGTCCCTGAAGATCTACGTTTTGCTCTCCCGAATGATCTGTAATTAACTTCCCAAAATACGTGTAGCTTCCAGGTGAACCATACTTTAACAAGAGGATATCATCTTTTCCATCGCCATCAAAATCTCCTAAATGCAGATATTTATCAGAGGTAATGTAACCTCCGGGGCTAACGGGTATCGAATATGAACTGATATCATCTAATCCATTTATATCTAGAATGGTCATAGCGCTTAGGATAAGATCTCCAGCTCCAGTCGCGTTCACTTTGACTAATAAAATATCATCGCTTCCATCTCCGTAAAAATCCAAATGCGAGCTCATTCCTCTAATTTCAATATCATCCACATTGTGATCAAAAAACAATTGGTAACCTGTAGGAATAGCACCTCCAGCGTAGTGCGCAAAAGAATTATCAGTTTCGGAGGTTAAGACTTCCCAATGTGTATAGGTTTTGGGAGAACCTTCGATTGAAGTATCATAGAAATAATGCTGTATAAGTACATCGGATCTACCGTCAGAATTGAAGTCTCGAGAAGCAAAAACATCCATGGCTACCCCAGCAAAAGAGCTACAGGCAATCTGCTCAAAATCTGCACTTTCATCTCCATACTTAAAGATCGTACTATTTAAAGAAGATAGATCCGCACCTCGCTCTGTAATCGATTTTAATAACGAAGTATTGTTCATTGCGTACTCAAAATCATATCGCTTCGAAAACTCTCCCTCTGCGTATATTTCAATTTGGTCAAGCACGTAATTCTGTTCGAATCCGATTCCTGCAATATATATTTCGTTCTTATCCTCTCGCTCAGCATAGTGGAACTTCACTTCATTATACGGTAACACTCCTGCAATGGTGTTTCCCGTGTATCGAATTCTGTCTAGGATTGAATTTGTTCCTTCCTTTAAATAAACGTATTGAACGTAGTTCCCATTCAAATCAGTAATTCTATTAATTCTCCATTCAACTATTTTATTTCCAGTCAGATTCGTACGTCGAGATTCCTCTGTTTTTCCGTACTCTATGGTTAAACCATCTTTCGTCTCTAACTTAAACCAAATAGGAATTCCTCCTGTTCCGTATGATGTAATTTTTTGATAAGATTCCAATTCGGTTTTATAGGTAGCTGCATCCGATCCATACGAACCAGAAACTACGTGTAAGCGCTGTCCGTCAAGTAAGAACCGATCCTCTCCATCTAAATCCACCTCTTGAACCTCAGCGTCTTGGTACCAAGTTGTGTTTGCCATCGTAATTGAAGATATTGGTCCAACATTCCATCCAATCCCAAGGATTCCATTTCCTATTTGACTGTTGTAACTCAAAGACAACTCTGGAAGAAGACCATTGGTTCCTGACGGAATGATTATTGGAATTGAATAGTTCGCAGATCCCGTATTGGATACACTTGCACTACCAGGGGTGTAACCTACAGGACGATTTTGATCAATTCCATGATTATCAAACTCTGTTTTAGTGTAAGGATTCGAATAGTTCGCATAGTTTCCGATGTATGCGTGCATCCTGTTCGAAGTTGCCTCATAATGATAGCCATTATAGAAATTGATTTCTTGCTGGGCTACGTGCGTTTTCTCACCTGTTTCAGGGGAGGATAGATTGATTATTGTTGGTGCTTGTGAATGGACTGGTATCGAATAACAAAACATCAGAACCAAGCACAGCACACTTAAGTGCAATATACTTTTCATGATTTCGATGATTTAGTTAGCCTTTGTAAGTTCTGTATCCAATCGCTCTCTCAATTCATCTATTTCATCTTGCTGTTGAATAATGTAAAGCGTTAGCTCTTCTACCTTTTCAAGTAGTTTAGCATTCATCTCACCTACTTTTATACCCTCCGATTCTGCTTCTTCAGCACTTGGTATATTGGGTAAATGCCCGTTTAAGTTGATATAAGATTTCACATCTCTTAACGGCATTAATTGGTAGTTTGGTTTAAAGACATAATCCGCCCAAACCCCAGAGGCAATATCCACTTTAAGTTCCTCAGTACGAATTCCTTTTCTCACATAGAGCAGATAATCAGAACAGTCGGTACATGCATCAAAATTGAAGTAATTTCCAATCATCATTGTTGTATTACTCACCCAAAAATTCCCTCCTTTTTCAGAGTTCAGTTGAAAAATGTTTCCATAACCTCCACTGAAATCATTGTAAGCAGTCATCCTCCAATTAGTGTTTCCTCCTTCATCCAAGAAGCTAATCTTTGAACGCTGATTCGTAGTTGTCGGGATAAATGTCAATCCGGTATTATCTTCCGTAGTAATATGCAATCTGTCTAAGGGGGTCGTTGTACCAATTCCAACATTCACCTGTGGACATCGAACAAAAAGTTCATTTGGATCGTTCTCCCAGTTTGGAGAAGTAATTGTAGGTGGACAGAGTAATGGCTCAACAGGTTCTCCTGTCCCCGAAGATTGTGAAAAGCTAATAGTTGATATGGCGGCGCACGCAACCACAAGAATTGATTGTAACTTCAT
The DNA here is from genome assembly GCA_041582905.1 of Crocinitomicaceae bacterium. Lineage (GTDB taxonomy): Bacteria > Bacteroidota > Bacteroidia > Flavobacteriales_D > Crocinitomicaceae > UBA4466. The sequence continues at coordinate 7,401 of JBFHGY010000064.1, forward strand.
GATTAAGTTATTGAAAGGTTATTTAAGATTCTCTTTGATTACCCAGAAGAAAAAAGCTGGCATAACCTTTAGAAATCAAAACTGATTCAAAAATAACTTCTGGAAAGGTTACTCCTTAAAAGTCCAAAATCATGAAAGAAACGAGGTAATCATATGTCATAAATATGTAAACGAATAACTCAACACATTGACAGATAACGAGTTTAGACACCCATAACTAAGCATTTTCTACTCTCTACAGATAGCAAAACAATTATTTGAACCATGAATATTTTATCTTGATGTTTTGTTTAGCAGAAATAATGAACGTTAATTGCACTTGCTCACCTTCCAAAGAGTCTTTTCAAAAAACCTACCCTCTTTCCCTTTCGACGATCTATCTTTTCTTTTTCAATCAAGGTGCCTTCTTTCTCCAAATATTCCGAAATACTGATTCTTTCGCGCCAAAGATCATATCCATTTCGCAAATCAATAGGTCCACCAGATCCATCAGAAGCATTGAGAAAAGCAATCGTAATTGACCCCGTTCGATCTATTGCAGCATTCCAGCATTCACAAATGAATTTCATTTCTAAATCAGCCCAATTCTCCCAGAAAATAGCTGTATCAAACTCACGATTATCAGTCAAAACAGAATAATCAACTTGATTCATGTCTAATACGTTGACCACAATGTCTTTCACATGACGGTAAGTGTAATAATCGAGATTTAGCTCTGCTGGATGTAACGTTTTATCTGAATCGTAATAGTCATAGGATGGTTCAACGGTGATGTGTCCCAAAGGACAATTTGCGTAATAAAACACATCCAAGACCTCTATATCAATAGTATCCTCCTCTTTTCGAAATACATGCTGACCTTGCAGAATTTTCTCAAAAAAATCAATTAATGGCTCTTCTCTTGGAGCAAGAATAACTTTCCTGAATTCCTCATCAATCAATACTTCTAATTGATCTCTTTCTGAGGACGTCAATTCTATTTCCTTCTTTCCTTTCAACAACTTTCTATCAAACAATGAATAAAATCACTTCAACACCAACCACAACTCACTCAAAAATACCACCTCCGATTTGTTGCTTTGAGCAAAGGAGGACGCAATTTTTGAGGCAGTATCCATAATTCGCTTCGACATTTTTTCCGTGAAGAGACTTCCTTGAATGGATTTGAATTCTTTTAAGTCTTCTAGGGCATTTTCTACTACTACATTATTCTCTAATAAGTAATCGAAAACGATTTCAATTTGGTAGGCTGCATCCGTATCAAATTCGTCGGTAGCATCTTCCACGTCGAGCCACACATCCTTCACAATTTGTTTCAGCGTTGCCACTTCTTTTTCGTGCACGTGATTGTCTGCTTGTGCTGTTGCGTAGAAAACCCTTCCCAGCATCTGGTAGAAGGATGTCATTGTTGCGTCTTTTGGTTCCATATCTATTGGTTAAGTTCGTTAAATTCTCTTCCTAATTTACGTATAAATTGATGTCTCAACTCCCTCGAACATACTTTTGAACTTATCTACATAATTCTAACTTCGCATAAGATTAGATGCCGATGAAAGAACTGCACACCTATTTACGGGAAGAAATTGGACTTAGCCAAGAAGAAACGGAACGCCTATGCGATAAATTAACTCAAAATGAGTTTGAGGCTAAAACGAACATTGTTCATACGGGAACTGTCGCGAGGAGTGTGTATTTCATTCGGACAGGCTTAATGCGCACCTATCACCTTCAAGACGGAAAGGAAATCACCACCTATTTCGCATGCGATCATCAATTTATTTCCACCTACGCCAGTTTTATCAATCAAGCACCATCGTTTGAAACACTCGAAGCCATTGAGGATAGTAGTGTTTATGAATTGTCGTACAGATCGTTATTGGAATTGTATGACGAATCACCCAAATTCGAAAAGTTGGGACGTATTCTAGCTGAAAGAAACTACCTATGTATCCTCGACCGAACGGTGATGATGCAAACAAAAACAGCCAAGCAGAAGTATATTGACTTTATTCATACCACGGATAAAAAAATTGTGCAACGTGTTCCACAACATCAAATTGCTTCCTTTTTAGGAATCACCCCCGAATCTCTGAGTAGAATCCGGAAACAATTGGTCAGTTCTTAACAAATGTCAATGCAGAACGAAAAGAGGGCAGATAGTTTTGCAG
>JBFHGY010000065.1:0-9434 GCA_041582905.1 Crocinitomicaceae bacterium
AATTATTCAATTGTCGGAAAAGAGGCGCAAAGTCTCTCGATCTATAAAAAAGTCGGGGTCTTTTTGTTTACCATCGGTATTCTTGCCTTAGCTGAACTTATGCGTTTGAGCATTTATGATGCAAAAGCAACGAAGGAAGTGTTTGAATGGTCATTATTTGGATCGGCGAATTTTGAGTGGACACTTTTCGAGTGGTTCATTGTCGGTTCATTTACCCTTCAGTTAATCGGAGTATTCGTATTCACTTATGAACGTCACCACTTCTCTTTCCTGAGTGTTTTCTCCAAGCATTCGAATTGGATTCAGAAATTAGGACTCTTCATTGGAGCAGCTGGATTTAGCATTTTCGTGCTTGCATGGGTTCATGTTATTGATTCGAACTATACCTTGTTCCTTTGGCTTTCAATGGGATTAATGGCTGTAGGAATTTTAGTAAACACGTATGGTTTGTACGGTGGGCACACCAAAGGAATCAAAAACAACTACGTTTGGTTCAACTCGCTTTCGAGTCGAGGGTTACTTGGGTGGGTCGCTGGAATCGTCCTCACCGTTTTTTACATCCAGCTTTATTGGTTCTCTGACTCGTTAGAGGGAATGATTCGTTTGTTTGATCCTCTTTCGTATTGGATCACTGGTAGTAAAGCTAGCCAATGGTTTCTCTATGGAACTGTGTATTCGTTTTTAATTCTCTTTTTGGGGATCAAATTCATTTACAAATACCGACACAATCGCTATCAAATCATTCGAACGATTTCGGTCATCTTCTTCCAACTTGTTTTCGCATACGCACTCCCACATATCCTCGAAGCCTTCAACGATTATCAAGGATATTTCGGAAAAGATTTGAAAAATGTATGGCCGTTGAATTATTACATCACAGAACCTTACCAGCTGGATGCAATGGCTAATCCTGCGAACAATGGCGACAATATTGTAGGTGTCTCTGGTACCTTCTATTTCGTTTGGAGCCTACTACTCTTTTTGGTAGTAACGCCTGTTCTTACCTACTACGTAGGAAAAAGATGGTACTGCTCGTGGGTGTGTGGATGCGGTGGACTTGCTGAAACTGCAGGAGATAGCTTCAGACAACTTTCCTCGAAAAAACTCAGTTCATGGAAAATTGAGCGCTGGGTCATTCACTCGGTGATGGTATTTGTGTTAGCTATGACCATTGCTTCATTATGGCCCTACTTTTCAGGAAAGGAGTACGAATTATCGTTTTTCACGATTACTACGCCTATCTTTTACTATTCGTTCACCTTTCTTTTATTGATTTCAGCTGTTGGAGCTTACCTTCTCTACCGTAAACGCAAACATACCTTGCTTATGGTTGGAGCAGTCATTCTTGTTGCTGTTGCTGCAGCACTCGCTTACGGATATTTTGGTGGAGCCAAAGACATCTTTGTGATTAACAGTAAAAGCATCAAAAAAGTATATGGATTCTTGATCGGAGCAGCTTTTGCAGGTGTTATTGGAGTTGGATTCTACCCGCTACTTGGAAACCGTGTTTGGTGTCGTTTTGGATGTCCAATGGCTGGATACATGGGAATTTTCCAACGATTTAAGTCACGATTCAGAATCACCACCAACGGAGCACAATGTATTTCTTGCGGAAACTGCTCTACGTATTGTGAGCAAGGAATTGATGTCCGTGCGTATGCTCAAAAAGGAGAAAACATCGTTCGCGCCAGCTGTGTAGGATGTGGAATTTGCTCAGCAGTATGTCCTCGTGGAGTACTGAAATTAGAAAACGGACCAGAAGAAGGACGTTTCGAGCCAAATCCATTGATCGTTACCAAAGAAGGTGTAAAACTGAATATGTAATTTCGCAGCCCAAACGAAGAAAATGTCGAAACCTGTTATTACGGTCATCATTCCGGCCTACAACGAAGAACAGTCTATTGGAAAAGTCGTGAATGATATCCCTCGGGATGTGGTTGACCATGTCATTGTGGTGAATAACAACTCTACGGATAACACTGTTGACGTTGCACAAAAAGCAGGCGCGATTGTCTTGGATGAACCCAGAAAAGGATACGGCTGGGCCTGCTTGAAAGGAATTGATCACAGCAAGTCATTGAACACGGAAATTGTGGTTTTCCTCGATGGAGATTACTCCGATTACCCACAAGAAATCCCAGATGTGCTCGCTCCTATTTTTGAACAGGATATGGACATGGTCATTGGATCACGTGTTTTGGGAAAACGAGAGAAGGGTTCACTCACACCTCAACAAGTATTCGGGAATTGGTTAGCAACGAAGTTGATCCGCATCTTTTACCGTGCACGGTTTACCGATCTTGGACCATTTCGAGCAATTAAATCGGTGTCATTAGAGAAATTAAAAATGGCGGACAAAACCTATGGTTGGACAATCGAGATGCAAATCAAAGCGGCCAAACACAAAATGAAATTCTGCGAAGTACCCGTTAATTACAAGAAACGGATTGGTGTTTCCAAAGTAAGTGGCACCGTAAAAGGGACTGTACTTGCAGGAATAAAGATTATATTTGCGGTTTTCAAGTACCGATTTTAGTTGACTTGAGCATAAAACCAAAAACGAATTCAGAGCACTCATGCGTATATTGACCATCATTGGATTATTTCTTCTCCCACTTCAACTGCTTGCGCAGACGCAAACATTTGGTGGACATATCATTGATGAAAAAACTCACCGAGATCATAGTGAAGTCGAGATTACCATCACCAATCAGGAAACAGGACAAACGTTTGTTACCGAGACCAATGATGATGGGAATTTCATCTACAAAAAGACTCCTGTAGGAAAATATACGCTCGCGGTAACCGACAAAGATTACAACGAAAAAATCTTTGATTTCGAAGTAACAGAGACGCACATTCCAGATCTTGATTTTGCGATTAGTCCAAAAGTTTCTTGGATGTGGAACTGGGGAGACAGTGGAGATCAAGAGCACTACTGGTCGCATTGGACAGCGAAAATCATTATGATTTTGTACTTCGCTTGCTTAGTTCTTATTCTCTTCTACAGTATCCTTCAGCTTTCATTAGCGATTGCCTACGTGAGAAATCGTAAGAAGAAAAAGAAAGCCATTGAAAGTCAACCTACTTTTGATCCAGCAACCACACCAAAGGTGACTGTTCAATTGCCAATGTTTAATGAGATGTACGTTGCGGAACGTATCATTGAAACGATAGCGAAATTTGATTACCCAGCTGATAAACTTCAAATTCAAGTTTTGGATGATTCTACGGATGAAACCAAAGATTTGATCGCGAAGAAAGTAGAAGAGGTAAAAGCAAGAGGCGTGAACATTCAGCACATTCACCGCGTAGACCGTACAGGATACAAAGCGGGAGCGTTGGATGACGCCATGGATCAAGTGGAAGGAGATTTCATCGCTATTTTTGATGCTGACTTTATTCCAGACCCTGACTTCTTGCAAAAAACAATGCCTCATTTCACTGATGATAAAGTGGGTGTTGTTCAAACGCGTTGGGGACACATCAATAAAGATTATTCGATCTTGACGGAACTTCAGGCATTCGGATTAAATGGTCACTTTGCGATTGAGCAAGGAGGTCGTAATGCTTCTGGACACTACATCAACTTTAATGGAACTGGTGGTGTTTGGAGAAAAGCATGTATTGAAGATGCTGGTGGATGGGAACACGACACCCTCACGGAAGATTTGGATTTGAGCTACCGTGCGCAGTTGAAAGGTTGGAAATTCCGCTACCTTGAGCACGTAATTGCTCCTGCCGAGCTCCCAATCACGATGTCTGCGTTGAAATCACAGCAACACCGTTGGATGAAAGGTGGAGCCGAGTGCTTCATTAAAATGTGGAAGCGAATTGCGACTACGAAAGGAGTGAAAATGAGCGACCGAATTCACGGGCTATCACACTTGTTTAACTCTTCGGTATTCGTTTTCATCTTATTCTTGTCCTTGTTAACCTTGCCAATTTTGCACATCAAAGACAGTTTTTCTGACTTGAATATCTGGCTGCAATACGGAGCATTCGCTTTAGTGAGTACCTTATTCTTGGCGTATTATTATTGGCATTCATACCGCGACAAAAAAGCGAGTAAGTTCTCTTTCTTCATTTTTATTGGACGCTTCATCATGTTCTTGATCGTATCCATGGGATTAGCACTCAACAACACCGTTGCGGTACTTGAAGGATACTTGGGTATCAAGAGTTCATTCGTTCGTACACCAAAGTTCAATGTGAACAAGAAAAGTGAATTCAAAGGGAATAAGTACGATAAGAAGCGTCTATCTATCCTTAACTTAGGAGAAGGATTCTTGTTCTTGTTATTCGGATACACAACGATTAATCGTGCCATTTACGGTGACATCGGAATGGTTCCATTCCACTTAATGTTGACGATCGGATATGGTTTGGTATTCTTTTACTCGGTGGCGGAAATTCGTCAATCAAACCGCGCTGCTTAATTGAAAAGTATGGGAGCAATATGGCGATTGGGATTAATCCTGTGCTTTGTTTCTTCCATTTTCATTGTTAACTGGGAGGTTGATCGAAACAACTTCTGGTTTATTACGCTTTTCTATTCCCTAGCATTCGGGGCGTATGCGCTGATACTTCGTGAAAATCGCTTTTCCTTCACTCATTTATTATTGATTGCCTTGGGCGCTCAAGCAGCTTCCATGATCTATCTACCGAATCTGTCGGAGGATTATTTTCGATTCTTGTGGGATGGGAAAATCACCTTGCAAGGAATCAATCCATTTGATTTCACACCGAACGAATTAATGGAGCGAGAGTACCTTGTAGATCGCACGTACCTTAATGAGCTCTACGCAGGCATTTCCGATCTTTCCAAGGAGCATTACTCGTGTTATCCTCCCGTGAATCAAGTGTACTTTATCCTTCCAAATCTCTTTTCGAATTCCATTGCTGTCAATATCATCATTATGAAGTTATTGGTCGTATTGACAGAATTAGCCGGGATTTTCTACTTACGTAAGCTACTCCTCTACTTCAAAGTGGATCCCAAACGCTTGTGGTTGGTCTATTTAAATCCATTGTTGATCATCGAGTGTACAGGAAATGTTCATTTTGAAGGTGTGATGCTATCGCTACTTTTCATTGCCTTGTACTTCATCTTCACCTCTCGATGGATTTTAGGAGCTTTCATTTTTGCGTTAGCGGTGCACATCAAATTGGTTCCGCTCATTCTACTTCCCTTTTTCCTTCGCTACTTCCCATGGAAGAAAACCATTGCGATGTATTCAGTGATTGGTGTTTCCATTGTAGGATTGAGTCTCACTCAATTAAACGCTGGGAACATTGCGAACTTTTTGGATAGCTTGGCGCTTTACTTCCAAAATTTCGGATTCAATTCTTTCCTTTTCCATTACCTCAACCAAATTGTAAAATACTTCACACATTACAACCCACTTGCGTTCACTGGTCCCATTGTATCTTTCTTGGTGATGACAACCATCTTGTATATGGCATTTCGATTCGAGAGTAAAACATGGAGAATTCTGCTGGAAAAGATGTTCTTTGCCTTTTTCCTGTATTTGATCATGGGAACAACGCTTCATCCGTGGTACGTGATTCCACTTTTGGGCTTATCTGTATTCACCAATTATGCCTCAGCTATGGTTTGGAGTTTTCTCATTTTCCTCTCCTACTTTGCCTACGCGAACGGTTCTTCGAATTCGTTTGAAACGCGACTCATCATCAATATTGAATACATTCTATTGCTCGCGTATATGCTCTATGAATGGCGTAAAAAAGGAAGTCCGTTTAGCTTTCTCAGAGTGGACAACTATTTCCAGCGAAGTTCCGAATCATAAAATTTGAAGCCAACATCATAGCGCACGGAAGGAATCATTTCTGGCGCATCAATTTTGAGTGTCCCAAAAAACGACGACTTTTCCTCACGTGTTAAAATCACTTCTCCCGTTTCTGTGTCGTAGAAATCAATTGTGTAGGTTGTTCTTGGCTTGAGTCGATATACTCGAATGAATGCCTCAGCATCGGCGATGGAAACAGGCTCCGATACCTCATCATCGTCTGCAGGATTGTATAGGTATGGTTTGGAAAATATTCCTTCTCCCCTCGCTAAATCCGACAAGCACGGCAGGCTATCCACGAGGTTTCCCCAGTGAAATGAGCGATTCAGCATCCAGCCAAATCCCTGATCACCCATCGAGTCAATTTGAATGTACGCTTCGAGCAAATCTCCTTTTCGGTACTCCTCTCCATTACTTCTCTCAATGTCCTTTTTTCTCAACGGCCAACGCTGCGCAATGTAAATTTCTCCCTTTGCTTCACGAACGCTCGTATAGTTCACCTTTTCAAAGTCAATATCCTTTTTGAATGCATTCAACCCAGGGAAATAGTGATTCCACATAGCGTGACGGTTTCTACTGTGTTCATTCCACCAATCCAAACCGGCTACAGCGCAACCACTCGAAAAGGTAAACCACAAATCCTGCTTGAAGGAAAAATCCGCACAATCGTTAAATGCAACGACTGCATCATCATCTTTATCCTCTGGATATGCCCGTTCAATTGCCGGAACATGACCGAATTCATCGTAGATGAACATGTTTTTCTGGAACGCTGGATGACTCCATTCTTCATCTTGAATTCCCACGCTTAAATTGCGCACCGATTCGTACCGCTTGATCAAATTTCGATTCCGAATGTCCTGAATCGCCGGCTCCGTTTCAAATACGTAATCGTGTAATCCGACAAAGTCAACCTCCTTTAATTCAAACAAGGAAGGATCCCACATGTTGCTTGAATAGTTCTTTCCTGCGATGAAGGAAGTGCTTTTTAAATGATCATCATTGCACTCTTCCTTCATGAAGTTAGTGATGGTTTCCGTCCAACGATTCACCTTTGCACGATTCTCCGAATGATCGATGATGGTTCCATCTTCTGCCACTTCATCGGCGTACTCACAGGTTTGATCTGTCTCACTCATCAACTGCCATCCTGCTAGCGATGTATTGTACCCCCATCTTGCCACAAAATAGCGGAAGTAGTTTTTCTGGTGATCCAATGCTTGTTCGTTATCGTAAAAATCGATCGGCTTTGAACAAGGAATAGATTCTTCGCTTGCCACTTTTGTGAGGCGTGTCCGATCATTTTCATTGTAGCAATAATCTTCCCATGAAATTCCTGGAGTGAGTGTCGGTTCACCATTGGGACGGCTCTCCAACGGCGTATGAAGTAAGGCACAAAAAATAAAATATACGTCTAGCTCTTGTAGCTTGTCATTCATTCGATCAAACTCCCACGCTTGTCCCATTTTAGGATCGTAATTTCCCAATGCTTCCCATTCCAATTGCATGAACCACGGTGCAGCGACCATTCGCGTGAAATTTCCACCCGCTCGACTCAATTTTCTGAATGAGTTATACATCACCATGAAGTTAACAGGACCTGCCGCCTGATCTGTATGGTACCAATCGTCGTACAGCACCCACGGAATAACCTGTCCAACTCCAACAAACGACTCTTTCGTTTTTGAAAAGCGCATGTGTTTATGATTGACTCCTTGTTCTAAAAAGCCTGGATTTTCAGAGGGCTCCACGTAAAACTCAGAGCGCACGTACATCAATGGTAAACCTTTTACATTGATTTTCACTTCTACGATGTAATTTCCCGCAAACTCAGGAGCATGGCGAATTCGAAACGGAAAGGAAGTCGTGTCTTTCGCCCAACGGTTATTTCCTAAATCACGACGAAACTCCTGATAGTAGAATCCTTCATTTTCTTTTACAACGTTGCCATTGAACTTAAACAAGGCATCAATGTCGATATCATTTCGATCAAAAGGATTCAATCCCATGTCCGTTTCACCTCTTGCCGATAAAAAGAGGTTGATTTGTTCCATCATGACCTTGGGAAGATGAATTCCCAATTCCACTTTTTCAAATTGCTTTGCTGTTTTAGGTGTACGATCTGGATAAAACCAAGCTAATGATCCTTTTTCATTTAATTCAGGAACATCAAAATCACTTAAAAAAATGGGAGTAGCAGGTCTGTGCGATTGCGAAAAACCAATCGACAACCAACAGGTAAGCGTAAATAGGAGTAGTAAATGCTTCATCTGTTTATTTTTCTCTTTTGGGAACAGGATCATGTCCATGTCCACCCCATGGATGACAAGAAGCAATGCGTTTCAATCCTAACCAGGTTCCTTTGAATGGTCCCCAAACCTTCACTGCTTCTATCATATAATTGGAACAAGTTGGCGTATATCGGCACGATTGGGGTAAAATCGGGCTGATAATCCATTGGTAAATTTTCACCAAGAAAATGACGGGAAAGCCAACAATCGATCTTAAAATTTTCATCTAGAACTACAAAATAATTCATTTTTCACGAAGGATTGTGAATTCTTAACGCAAAAACGTAACAAAGACACAGGTTAAGGCGTTATTTTTACATAAATCTCAAACTTATTCTATGCGTACTCTCCTTTTTCTCTTCTGCATTTCGCCCTTATTATCTTTTGCACAACCCTTCAATTCCTGGGATGAGGAAAAAATTGAGGTCAAAAAGGGAATGAGTCAGAATACGATTTTGAGTGCTGCTCCTTTGTACTCGGAAGGATGGTCGAACTTGGCTCAACCGATTTTTTGGAAAGAGATCATGCAATTATCTCCCGATTCTTGTTTGATTAATGTCGCAGCGACGCGTCAGATCATGGCAAAAATGAGCGTAAAAGATTGGAATGCCCAAACGGATACAGAAAAAGATGCTTATCGCGATAGCATTCGCCAACTTCTTTCTTTGGATGAAGAAGCACGTATTTTTGTGACAACAGGAAAGAATGATTTTTACAAGTTTGAAACGGTCTATCCAGACTTACAACTTGGAGTGGAAGCATTTGAACGCTACAATGTAGATCCTTGGTATGCACAAGCGATTTTATTGATTGAAAGCCCTGGGCAATTGAAAAAATCGCGCGCTGGAGCGTATGGTCCTTTTCAATTGATGCCTCGAGTAGCGAGAGCACAAGGATTAACCGTAAATCGTTATACAGATGAGCGAAGTGATTTTGAACGCAGTGCTTATGGTGCTTCTCGTTTGATTAGCCGCGTATGCATTCCCGAAGCGAAGCGTATTTTAGATGCACGCAACTTAAGCTACAACGAAAACGATTTGTGGTTCCGATTATTCGTGCTTCACGTGTATCACGCCGGTTCATTAAACGTTGCCGCAGTTGTCGACAAAATCAATCCTGAAACGGGCGGACAAAGTTTGATTCAAGCGATGTGGGTAAATACAGCCGCTCAGTTTGGAAACAACTCTCAAAACTATACGCAACTTGCTTTGGCTTCTCAGTTAATTTTGGATGATATGATCCATGCTGACTGTGATTACATCTTAAGCTGTTCCGTTGAAGAATAGACGTTTTCTTGCCTTCTTCTTTCTGTTTGGAATCACTAGTGGGTTAG
>JBFHGY010000066.1:0-9428 GCA_041582905.1 Crocinitomicaceae bacterium
CATTGATGCTTTGGTTGCAAAAGAAGGCGCTACAGAGCCGCCAGCCATCGGTCCACAAATTGATGGTTTCCGTATTCAGCTCTTTTTTGATTCTGAACGAACGGCTATTAACGATGCGCGCGGCACATTCATCGCGAAATACCCAAGAATAGACACGTATACTACGTATAATGCTCCCAACTTCTTTTTACGAGTAGGTGATTTCCGTACACGTCTCGAAGCGGAGAAAGTAAAAGCTGAATTGAGTGATTTGTTTCCAACGAGCTTTATTGTTCAGGAGAAAATCAACTTACCTCGACTAGAAAAAGATAAGCGCGATCAATAAGCGGCACATGAATTTTCAGCTTGGAAAGAAAAACAAGTTATGCAGTCCCAAACTCATTGACGCAGTATTCGAAAGCGGACTAAGCGCAAAATCGTATCCTTTTGTTGTGCGCTTCAAAGAAGCTGATTTACCAGAGAACACTCGTTTTCAAATCGTATTTTCTGCTCCCAAACGAACTTTTCGAAAAGCAGTTCAACGAAATCGAATCAAGCGTATCTGCAAAGAGTCATTTCGATTGCAACGTGCATCACTTGACCAATACCTTGAAAAACAAAATAAACAACTTGCCCTCTTTTTGGTCTACACACCTAGAGAAGAATTATCGGTAAAACAATTAGAAGGGAAAACGAAGAAACTAATCGATAAAATTATCACCCAACTCGAATCGAATGACGCAACGAATTAACACGATCCTTACAGCATTTCTACTTGCTCTCACGCTCTCTTTTTCCAATCAATCGATTGCTCAATCGAATGGATTTGAAATTATTAAAGGCATGGAGCTTATGGATCAAATCTATGAGCACCTGGAGAAGTACTACGTCGATGACATCAAAGCGGGAAATCTATCCAAGGTAGCCATTGATGCCATGCTGAAAGACCTCGATCCGTACACTGTTTATTACCACGAATCGAATATTGAGGATTACCGTTTGCTTACCACTGGACAGTACGGAGGAATTGGTTCGCTCATTCGTAAGAATGGAGATTACGTATACATCGCTGAACCGTATGAAGGAAAGCCGGCAGAAACGAGTGGACTGAAGGCAGGCGACAAAATTCTGGAAATCGACGGAAAATCGATGAAGGAAAAAAGTTCGAGTGAAGTATCCACTGCTTTAAAAGGTCCGAAAGGAACATCAGTTAAAGTCCATGTTGAACGTCAAGGAAGCGAACAAACGATCACTGTAAACCGTGATGAAATTAAGCTTCCGGATGTTCCGTATTCTGGTATGTTGAAAGATAAGGTTGGGTATATCAAACTGAACAGCTTTACTCAAACCGCTTCGGCAGATGTTAAAAAAGCATTTGTTTCCTTAAAGGAAGAAGGAATGGAATCGTTGGTTCTTGATCTCCGCGGAAACGGTGGAGGATTGGTAATTGAAGCCGTTCGAATCGTGAATATGTTTGTTGATCGTGGTCAGGTTGTCGTAAGTACCATTGGACGTGTAGAAGATGAAAACCGTGTATACAAGACAACGGAAGATCCGATGGATTTAGACATTCCACTCGTAGTACTTATGGATGGAGGTTCTGCCTCTGCAAGTGAAATTGTCGCAGGTAGCTTGCAAGATCTAGACAGAGCTGTAATTATTGGAAATACTTCCTTTGGAAAAGGGCTTGTACAACGTACGTATGATTTGGATTATGGATCGAAGGTAAAATTGACCATTGCAAAGTATTACACACCTTCCGGACGATGTGTTCAACGACTCGAATACTACGATCGTGAAGACGGAAAGCGACCAGAAGCCATTCCAGATTCGCTCATCACCATCTTCAAAACAAAAAACGGGCGTGAAGTAATTGATGGACGTGGAATTGAACCAGACATCGACGTAGACAAAAAAGAGTTTAGCCGATTGACAGCGACTGTTTTTTCCAACAACTTCCTTTTCGATTACGCAACGGAATACTACTATAAACATCCAAGCATTGCATCAGCAGGAGAATTCAAACTCACTGACGCGGAATATAAAGCTTTCAAAGAGTATGTGTTAACTCAAGATTTCACCTACTCAACCGCTTCGGAGGAAATTCTGAAAGAAATGAAAGAAGCCGCAGAGGAAGAAGGTTTTTACGAAGATGCCTCTGCCGAATACGAAGCTCTTTTAGAAAAAGTGGTTCCGTCCAAAGAACGCGATTTGGAAAAGTTCAAGTCAGAAATCGTTGAACTACTCGAAAATGAGATCGTTTCGCGTTACCATTATCAAACTGGTCGAACGGAACATGCCTTTAACTATGACGACGACATGAAAGAGGTATTTAGATTGTTTGAAAATTTAGAGGAGTACAATACTATTCTTGGAAATTAATCGTTCCTGTAGTAAACTACCATTGGATTAGGTTACTTACTTAATCTGGGCAAAAAGCTTCTACTTATATGTTGAACCGAGTCTTCGGGAATAACACACATTCGTACCTTCATGTACTAGGAATCGCAGGAATTGCATTTGCTCTTCCATGGAGTAAAGTGATGATGTCCATATCCGTGATGTTCATCATTCTCAATCTTCTTCTCGAAGGCGCTTTTTCCTCCTATTGGAAGAACTTTAAATCCAATCGCGTGTATTGGTTGGTTGTGGGAGTTTATTTACTCAATGTCCTCGGCCTTCTTTGGTCTTCCAACACATCCGAAGCACTACATTCCATCAAGCAGCAACTACCATTTATTGCCATCCCAACAGCGCTTGTAGCAAAACCCATTTTAAATACAAAGCATCGCGATATCATTTTCTTTACCTTTTTAATGGCGATGCTCGGGACATCACTCTATAACTTCTTGTCCTATCAGCACATTATTGGCACCCATCTCTACGATGATATTCGTGGAATGTCGTTGACCTCATCACACATCCGTTATGGATTACTTATTTCTATGGCGGCTGGAATTACGCTGGTTTGTTCGAGAGGAAACCGAAAACGCCTCATTATTTGTCTGGTTTTACTCGCTTGGTTTGCCTTTTACACCTTCTATAGTCAAGTGATTTCTGGTGTGATCAGCTTCGCTGCAATGATTGCCGTCTTCATTCTTTATCACCTGTGGCTAAAGAAAAAAGGTCTTGCTCTAGCATTCGGCGCAGCTGCAGTAGTTGTAGGAATCATTCCAATTGTTTGGTTGTTTCAGCCACTGGAAGTAGACCCTGCCGACTATGCATCGCTACCTGAAAAAACCCAACAGGGAAATCCTTACGATCACAACCTATCCTACGTTGATTCCGAAACGCATGAACCCGTTCTCATTTATGTCAATGAGGATGAAATGCGAGAGGAATGGGAAAAACGATCAGAAATACCATATGATGGCGTCACTGTAAAAGGAAATCTAGTCAGTCATACCTTGATTCGCTACCTCTCCTCTAAACGATTAAAACGCGACGCAGAAGGCGTCTCAAAACTGAATGCACAAGACATCCGAAATATTGAATTGGGAAGACCGAGCAATCATCACACTGGACTAATGGCGCGCATGCATGCCCTTCGTTTCGAGTTGAATTACGCTGAAAACCCTAATGGCCATTCTCTACTTCAACGTTTTGAGTATTGGAAAGCAGCATGGCAACTCATTAAGGGCAATGTCATTATGGGTGTAGGAACAGGTGATGTCCAAGACGCATTCAACTACTATTATGAGATCAGTGCTTCACCTCTATCGGAACAAAATCGACGTAGAGCGCACAATCAGTTCCTGACTTATTGGATTTCCTTTGGAGTTGTTGGGCTTGGACTCTTCCTCACCTTACTTTTCGCTTTTATTCGATATAACTGGCAACATCAGAAAATACTTGCCCTCCTTTTCGGAGCAATCGCCATTTCCTCCTTCTTTATGGAAGATACACTTGAAACACAAACAGGCGTTACTTTCTTTGCTCTATTTATAGGTCTCTTCTTAACCACGAACAAACAAAATAGCTCTGAAGGAACAATCGGTTAGCCGCTCGATTTGTACATTTGTTGCGTAAACGATTTATCATGGCGATCGAACGCAAATGTCCTAAATGTAACACCTGGAATAAAGACGAGGATTACTGCACACATTGTGGCACAGTCCTTTCTCCTCAAATCATCGAGGAAAAACGTGAAGAGGAGCGCGAAAAGCGAAGAAGTAGTATTCCTCCCTCAAAGTTCGACCTATTTCTTGAACGCTGGAAACACTCGAAGTACTTACCCTTACGTATTCTTTACCATATTATATATGGTATCACCGTTACTTTCATTGCCATCGCCTCCTTTTTTGCCTGGTTAGCAGCCTCACCCAATGGCTAAATACCGCGCACATATTCTGTTTGTGTGCATCATGATCACGTACTTCATTGTACGCTATGTTCGGAATCACTTCGATACCATTTCCTTCATTCGTTATTATTTTACCGACTTATTGTTTGTGCCAGCGATGTGCTTGTTCGCATTAATCATTCTGCGATTTTTAAAACGTGATCCCCAACTCACCGTGCATTGGTCGGCGGTTCTTGCTCAAGTTATTCTCGTTTCGGTCTATTTTGAATGGTATTTACCCACGTATCCTCCAGTAGGACATGTGCATGTTGCCGACTTTGTTGATTGCGTGATGTATTTGGTTGGTGGAGTTTGTTTTATTCTGATACAACCCTTTCTAACAAAAAAAACGGAACCCGACGAGCGGATTCCGAAATGTAAAGGGTAGAATGCTTGAAATAGTTCCTATCGGTCACATTTCAGAATATTCTCTTTAAAGTTTAAAAGGCGTTTCGTATTCCTTTTAAGTCTGTAGGAGGGGTCACTAAATATGTCGCTTCGTTTTCCGCTTGGCACTTTTGCTTTGAAATTTGGGAGTTGTACTTTCAAAGCTCGTTTCCACCAAATCGGCTTCCTTAGCTGATGTAAAGGTACTGCTGACGAGCCGTTTTCAACGATTCGGAAAACCGACCTTTTAACTGATCGAGTTCTACGTTGAATATTTAGTAGTTTTCACCGAGTAAATTAAACCTCCGAATGATCAAACCGATTATTTCGCGTTTTTGTGCTCTTTTCTCAATGTTGGTATGCGGATTTCTCCCCTCTATCGATTCGAGTGACGGAATTCCGAAATTCTCTCCATAATTTGAGTCATCCAATCGAGCAATCCCTCCAGAATTCCACTCTCTAAAAATAATCTACGTACCTTTGTGGCAAAAATCTGAGATATCATGCGGTTTGAGCTCACCAGAGAATTTTTAGATATACTTCAAGAGGCCATCGGTGCTCAGAATGTCGCATGGATTAATGAGAACGTTTGTGAACTCCACGAAGCGGATATTGCCGCTATCATCGATGAACTTGAAAAAGAGGAAGCGGCTTACCTTTTCCGCTTATTAGATGGAGATACACAAAGTGAAGTAATCGTTGAATTGGATGAAGACGTTCGTGAACAGCTGCTTCAGACCTTTTCGAATAAAGAAATTGCCGACCAACTCGAAAATCTTGATTCCGACGACGCCACCGATTTGATTGCCGAACTTCCTGCCGACCAGGTAGAGGAAGTTATCGGGTTAATTGAAGATCCAGAGGCAGCGGAAGAGATTGTCGACCTGTTGAACTATGCTGAAGATACCGCTGGGGGTATGATGCAAAAGGAGTTCATGAAGGTGCATTTGGATTGGCCAGTCAACCGCTGTGTAATTGAGCTACGTAAGCAAGCCGAGGAGGTAGAGAAAGTGTTTACCATTTATGTGGTAGACGATTCCGAAAAATTAGTAGGTTTTCTTTCCCTCAAACGATTGCTCTTTGCCAAGCCCAACACGCTGATTGCCGATTTATACCAGAACAAAAACATGATTTCCGTTAAAACGGGCGACGACGATGAAGACGTTGCGAAGATCATGGAGAAATATGATTTAGTTTCTGTTCCAGTCATCGACTTGCAAGGAAAGCTTGTCGGGCGCATCACCATCGATGATGTAGTAGATGTCATCAAGGAAGAAGCAGACAAAGATTTCCAAATGGCATCGGGGATCTCGGAAAAAGTAGAATCGAGTTCTACCGTTTGGCGCATTTCACGTGCACGAATTCCGTGGCTACTTATCGGACTACTCGGTGGAATTCTCGGCGCTCAAGTCATTTCAGGCTTCGAAGGAGGAATCAGTAAAGTGCCACAATTAGCCTTCTTTATTCCGCTTATTGCCGCAATGGGAGGAAATGTAGGTGTTCAATCTGCCGCTATCGTGGTGCAATCACTCGCCAAAGGGAATGATCAATTTGGTAGTATTTGGAAGAAAATCCGAAAGGAAATGTTGGTCGGAATGGTCAATGGTGTTTTCCTCTCTGGTCTTATTTATGTGATCACGCTTATTTTCGGAACACCAATTCTAGGTCTTGTTGTGAGTATCTCACTCTTCACCGTAATTATGTTTGCGGCTGTTTTCGGAACACTTATTCCTCTATTATTGGACAAGTACAAAATTGACCCTGCTTTGGCTACCGGTCCATTTATCACAACATTAAACGATGTCTTGGGGTTGTTTATTTACCTCACCATCGGAATGCTCCTCTTTAATATATGAAAGTTGTATTTCTCGATACGGTACATTCCGTTTTGCAAGATCGTTTGGAAGGAGCTGGATTCACGTGCATCGATGCCACAGCGTTATCTCGAGAAGAATGTATCTCTCTGTTGACAGATGCCAATGGTATTGTTGTCCGTTCTCGCTTTCCCATGGATGAAGATTTCTTGTCTCATGCGCCTCAATTGAAATTCATTGCTCGTTCTGGAGCGGGAATGGAAAACATCGACGAAACGTATACAGAATCTAGAGGAATTGTGTGTTACAATGCTCCTGAAGGAAATCGAAATGCTGTAGGCGAACACGCATTAGGAATGCTTCTCGCACTTTTCAATAAACTACATACAGCCGACCGTGACGTTCGAAAGGGGAAATGGGAACGAGAACACAATCGTGGTGTAGAACTGGATGGCAAAACAGTTGGACTCATTGGATTTGGAAACAACGGCCAAGCGTTTGCTAAAAAACTCCGCGGATTTGATGTTGACGTGCTTGCCTACGACAAATACAAACACAACTTTGGCACTTCCGATGTGGAAGAAGTAGACATGAACGCTATTTTTGAACATGCAGACGTCTTGAGTTTTCATATTCCTCAAACAGACGAAACTCGTTTTATGGCGGACGCGGCTTTCTTTGCTTCTTTCAAAAAGCCGATTTACGTAGTCAACTTATCTCGAGGAAAAATCATTCAAACTTCTGCATTAGTCGAAGCATTAAAAAGTGGAAAAGTTCTCGGCGCAGCACTGGACGTATTGGAGTACGAAAAAACGAGCTTCGAGTCCTTTTTCGAGCAACAACTTTCTCCCGACTTTGAGTATTTACTGAATGCCGAGAACGTGATCCTCTCCCCTCATGTTGGCGGTTGGACACACGAAAGCTATTTCAAACTGAGCGATGTGCTCGCGGACAAAATTTTAGCCGATTGGAAGATCAACTAATCGATACCCCAACGGAAGAAGTTCCAAAAGATGTCATTTTAGGCATTATCCGTTGGTGGGAGCGAAAACGTATTTGGTTTAATGTGTCGCAAGTGGGGATCGTTTTATTCGTTCTGTTCTACACCGAAACGGACTGGACATTTCTACAACTTAAACAGTCACTCTTCATCTTTCAATCACTACTCTATTTTCTCTTTTTGAATGTTTGCTATTCTGCCGGTTGGGGAGCACATACTCTTATGTATTATTACTCGAAAGCCTTTGATCGTTCACATATTCTTGATGTTATCCTTCTCGCTGCCGGAGTACTATTCACGAGTTGGGTTACCTTTTCTGGGTATGAATCGTTCTTGAAAACGATTCATTATATCAGATAAAATCGCCATCTTTGATACTCAAAATCAAAACAATATGAAACTCCTTTCTGTACTCGCGTTTTTATTTCTCTTAACACCTTCATTTGCCACGACTCCCCCCGATGAGGGAATGTGGTTACCCATGCTCCTCAAGGACTACAATTATGAGGAAATGAAGCGTTTAGGTTGCAAATTGACGCCTGAGCAAATCTACAGTGTGAACAACTCAAGTTTGAAAGATGCCATTGTGCAACTCGGGAACTTTTGTACAGCCGAAATCATTTCTGATGAAGGATTGATCCTCACAAATCATCACTGTGGTTACGACGCAATTGCTTCACAAAGTACGGAAGAGCACAACTACCTCAAGGACGGTTTTTGGGCGAAAAACAAAGGAGAAGAACTCAATATTCCTGGTCTAACTGTTACCTTCCTTGTTCGCATGGACGACGTAACCGACCGCATCTTTAATTTAGAAAAAGACGAAAACGGTCAGCCTGATTACATGGCGATCGAAGAGGAAAAAACCAAAATTGAAGCGGAATACAGCAGCGAAGGAAAATACACAGTATCTGTAAAAGAAATGTTCGATGGAAATGCTTTCTACGTGTTTGTTTACGACATCTACCGCGATATTCGTATGGTTGGGGCACCACCTTCATCCATTGGGAAATTTGGAGGAGACACTGACAACTGGATGTGGCCACGACACACGGGAGACTTTTCGATGTTCCGTATTTACGCTGGAACCAACAACGAACCTGCTGATTTCTCGGCGGAAAATAAGCCTTTCAAGCCGAAACATTCTCTTCCTGTTTCTATGCAAGGAATTGAAGAAGGTGATTTCACCATGGTAATGGGATATCCAGGAAACACAGATCGATACTTGACATCGTACGAAGTAGCCAACCTTCAAACGAATGAAGCTCCAGCTTTGGTCAATGTATTTGAAAAGCGCCTGAACGTAATGCGCTCTGTAATGGATCGCTCGGAAAAACTTGAGATCCAATACGCAAGTGACTACGCATCTATGTCGAATGCATACAAATACTACAAAGGTCAATTGCGCGGACTGAACAAATTTGACCTCGTTGGGAAGAAGCGCATCTACGAATCCTCTGTCCAAAACTGGATCAACGCAGATGAAAGCCGAACAGCCAAGTATGGCGATTTATTTTCGCAATTTGACAAAGTATATGCTTCCTCTGGTCAATTAGATAATGACATGAGCGTGGTCAATATTGCCGGGTTTGCCCCCGAATTTGTCTCTTCAATTGGTATTCCTGTTTACCGCTTGGAACGATCCATGGATAACGTGGACGACTCAAGAATGATGGCCATGAAAGATATTGTGGCGGAGAGTGGAGCGGACTATTTCAGTTCCGATAAACAGACCATGGATCGAGAGATTTTCCAATTTGCCTTGGATGCCTTGAAAAACGACCTTGCGAAAGACCATCGTCCTGATCTATTTGAACACAAATTGTACGTGAAGAAAGCCAAAGGATCTAATGAGCGTTTTGTTAATCTAGTCATGAAGAAATCGATTCTCGGAAATGAGAAGAAA
>JBFHGY010000067.1:0-9428 GCA_041582905.1 Crocinitomicaceae bacterium
CGACTTTTCTTCCAATTTCTCCATGATTTCGAGTACGGTTTCGTCTCTTTCTTCCCATGGGTCAAGATTGATCAAACAGGTTCCTGCATTCGACCCACGGCCTTCCGTCATGATTTCGTATCCAGCGAGCGATGAAACCGATTCAACTCCTTCTACTCCCTCACAGATTTCCTGTAATTCTCGCGCCACTTGATTGGTTCGTTCGAGGGTGGCTCCAGGAGGCGTTTGAATAATCGCGTAAATGGTTCCTTGATCTTCACTCG
Organism: Crocinitomicaceae bacterium; assembly: GCA_041582905.1. Classification (GTDB taxonomy): domain Bacteria; phylum Bacteroidota; class Bacteroidia; order Flavobacteriales_D; family Crocinitomicaceae; genus UBA4466. Next base: position 264 of record JBFHGY010000067.1, read on the forward strand.
GGATAAATCCAGCAGGAAGCGCTTTATTTTGGAAGAAAATTCCGAGTCCGAAGGCAATCAATACGACGGCTGTAACCACACGTCGATTCACAATGCGTCGGAGCAGCTGCACGTATCGCCCTGTAAGCTTGTCGAATCCTTTGTTGAATTTACCTAAGAACCAACTTACTGGATTTTTCTTGGGTGGTTTTCCATGATTGTTCTTTAAGAAAATCGCACATAAAACTGGCGTAAGTGTAAGGGCGATAATCGCAGAAAGTACAATGGAACTGGCCATCGTAATCGAGAATTGGCGGTAGAAAGTTCCTACGGGTCCAGATAGAAAGGCAATCGGGATGAACACCGAAACCATGACAGCGGTAATGGCGATAATCGCACCGCTAATTTCGGACATCACTTGTCGTACTGCTTTATACGGAGTTAGATTCGTACCTTCCATTTTTTCGTGAACGGCTTCCACCACCACAATGGCGTCATCGACCACAATACCAATGGCAAGAACGAGAGCAAACAAAGTGATCAGGTTGATGGATAGGCCAAACATTTGCATTACGAAGAAGGCGCCAATTAAGGAAACGGGTACGGCCAGAATTGGGATGATCGTAGAGCGTAAGTCACCAAGGAAGATGAAAACGACAAGGGCCACTAATATAAATGCGTCACGAAGTGTATGAACTACTTGTTCAATCGAAGCGTCCAAGAATTTTGATACGTCGTAACTGATTTTGTAGTCAACTCCCGGAGGGAAATCGGCTTTCATTTCTTTCAGTTTTTCCTTCACATTGTCAATTACTTCTGTTGCGTTACTTCCAAACGATTGTTTAAGGACGATTGATGCAGAAGGGTGTCCATCCAGATTGGAGTAGATGTCAAAGAATTCACTTCCGAGCTGTGCACGAGCAATGTCTTTCAAGTGAATGGTTTCACCTTCGGAATTGGCTCGAATAATGATGTTTTCGTATTCCTTTTCTTGATTCAGTCGGCCTTTGTAGGTTAGCACGTATTCGAGTGATTGTGCGGAAATTCCAGAGCTTCGCCCAAGTCGCCCAGGGCGTCCTACAATACTTTGCTCACTGAGGGCTTCCATTACTTCTTCAGCAGAAATGTTGTAAGCTCGCATACGGTCTGGACTCAACCAGATACGCATCGCATACTTGCGGCTTCCCAAGATTTGAGATCGGGCAACACCTGGCGTACGGTTAATCTCTGGAATGATATGCACATTCGCGTAGTTGTACAAGAATTTTTCATCCAGTTTATTGTCTTTACTGAAGAGGTTGACGTACATCAGCATACTTGGCTGAATCGGGGTGATAATGACTCCTTCCCTCTGAACCAAATCAGGTAGTAATGGCATGACTTGATCCACACGTGTTTTCACTTGGACCATCGCATCATTGGGATCCGTTCCAGGTTCGAAAATGATGCGAACAGTAGCTTCACCCGCACTCGTCGCATCGGAAGCAATGTATCGAACACCTTGAGCTCCGTTGATGGAGTTTTCGAGGGTTGTTAACGTTGATTTCACGAGTACATCCGCACTCGCTCCAGGATAGGCAATAAAGATATTGATCGTTGTAGGTGCAATTTCAGGTAGCTGAGATTTAGGCAGCTGTAGCGTCGAAAGTGTACCAATAAAAACGATTATGATAGATAGCACAACGGCTAATACCGGTCTGTGTATTATTTTCTTAAACATTGTCGTAAGATTTTTGGGTTAAACTATTCTGCGTATAACTCTAACTCAGACAATACTTTCGAAGGATCACGGAACGTGAAGTGAATTTTATCTCCATCGCTTACTTTGCGCAATCCGTCCAGCAAAATTTTATCTTCTTCTTTCAATCCTTTTGTAACGGCATACAGGTGAGGCATTTCGCTGCTTACATTGATTTCGCGCGCCTTAACTCGATGGTCTTTCGTGATCACGTAAACGAACTTTCGGTCAAGAATTTCGAAGGTGGCTTTTTGTGGAATGAGTAAGGCGTCTTTGAGTTGTGTCTCAGCTTTCACGCTTCCTGTTTCACCATGTCGCAACAACCCTTCAGGATTTGGGAATGTAGCTCGAAATGCAATGTTCCCCGTTTCGTTATTGAAATCAGCTTCAATGGTTTCTACAACTCCTCCGTGCTTAAAGAGTTTTCCGTTCGCCATTTGAAGTTTCACCTTCATCATGCTGTCCTTTTTCAAGTTGGATTGATAATCGAGGTATTCGGCTTCAGCTACGTTGAAGTACACCCACATATAACTGTTGTCGGAAAGAGTAGTCATCAAGTCTCCTTCACTGATGAGACTTCCTAATCGGACATGGAAGCGGTCGATGTATCCATCAAATGGTGCGCGAATTTCTGTGAATTCCAAATGCACTTGAGCGAGTGATAATTCCGCTTGTGCCTTATCGAGTTTCGCTTTTGCTAAGGCAACTTGATTCGGAGAAACGACATTGCTATCAGCTAAGCGTTTTGTGTTTTGATACTCGATGCGAGCAAAGTCAACTTCAGCACGGGCTTTGTTTACTTCTGCATTATACAGTTTGGGCATAATCTGGAACAACAGTTGTCCCTCTTTCACAAATTGACCTTCATCTACATAGATTTTTTGGAGGAAACCGTGTTCTTGAGCGCGGATTTCAATATGGGAAATTGCATGGATTTGACTGACGTAATCCTTGATTAAAAATGTGTCTTTTCGGATGGGTTGAGTAACGATAAAGTTCGTTTCTGCCTCCGAATGATGTTCTTTTTTTGAGTTGCAGCTAGTTGATGCTACTGATATTGAAGCTGCGATGAGCAAGTAGAATGCTCGTCGAATGAAAGGTGAATTTTTCACAACGATGTTTGAATTTGATAAATGATTGTTGAGTTGAATACGCAGATGCACACAGGTAAAAACTACCCATCTGGATGCTTACATTCGTGCAGAAAGAGATATCTGCGAGTCAATTATCAAATTTGAAACTTCTCATGAATGAGATGCAATCGAATGGATTGCATTTCGGAAATCCCCTTGATCGTACATGTACAACCTAAACGATTAGGTGTAATGTCTTGAGCGGATTCGAATGAAATCGAACACGAGAGAAGGTGACTAAGGCGTTTTTTCCCTTTACTGTCTTCTTCCTCTTCTTCTAAATCGATTCCTAGAAGGTGATTGTCGAGTAACTGATGACCTTTTTCAAAAGAAGCGACATGCCCAAGATCATTTTGGGAAAGTACATTCTCTTTGGCATGCGTTGTAGATGGCACGTCAGATGCTGCAGCGTATCCCGTTTTGGCAATGGCCATAAGAGACGTGAGCAGTACAATGAGAAATGTTCTAAAAAGATTCATCGAATCAAATGTAGATTATTTCGCGAGCTATGAGCACGTTAAAATCCACATTTAACAAAAAATTAAAGGTTAGTCTGGGTCAGATCATAATTCTGAAGCCAATCGAGAACCTTGGTTAATTGCGCGTTTTGCATCTAGCTCTGCGGCCACATCTGCACCACCAATGAGGTGAACCGTTGCTCCTGCTTGCTCCAATGGTTCTTGCAGCTCACGCAATGGGACTTGTCCTGCACAAATAATCACGTTGTCTACGTCCAAAATAATCGTTTCGTCACCTTTCTCCAGATGTAAACCTTGGTCATCTATTTTGATGTAGTTAACGCCAGTCATGGTATTCACACCTTTTTTGATGAGGCTGGCACGATGTCCAAATCCAGTTGTTTTCCCCAATCCACTACCGATTTTACTTGTTTTGCGTTGTAGCAAATAGATTTCACGAGGAGATGGATGAATTTTTGGTTTTTCCAACAGTCCTGCCCGTGTATCGAATTGCATGTCGACGCCCCATTCATCCATATACGTCGGAATGTCGAGACTGGAAGCGACTCCTTCATGAGAGAGGAATTCCGCTACATCAAAACCAATTCCGCCTGCTCCGATAATTGCGACTTTATTTCCAACTGGTTTCTTATCACGCAACACTTCGATGTAGGTAAGTGCTTTGGGGTGATCTTCGCCTTCCAGGTTGATGACACGAGGTTTGATACCTGTCGCAAGAATAACATGATCGAATTTTCCAGCTAAATCGTCGGCAGATACACGTGTATTCAGTTGTAAATCCACGCCAGTTAATTCAATTTGTTTCTTGAAGTAACGAATGGTTTCGTAGAATTCTTCTTTACCCGGAACTTGCTTCGCCATGTTGAATTGTCCTCCAATTTCTGAGCTTCCTTCGAACAGGGTGACATGATGACCACGTTTTGCAGCTACAGTGGAAGCGGCTAGTCCTGCCGGACCGGCTCCAACAACCGCAATACGCTTCGGGTTATCCGTTTTGATATAGTTTAATTCAGTTTCGTGTCCCGCTCGTGGGTTGACCAAACACGATACTTTTTTGTGTTCAAAAATATGATCCAAACACGCCTGATTGCAGGCGATGCATATATTGATTTCGTCCGTGCGATTCTCCATTGCTTTGAGGACGATTTCAGGATCCGCTAAAAACGGACGTGCCATAGAGATTAAATCGGCGCCGCCCTCAGCTAGGATATCTTCGGCAATTGCTGGCATGTTGATTCTGTTGGTAGCAACAAGGGGAATGTTTATTTCCGATTTCATACGCTCCGTTACCCAAGCAAATGCGGCTCTCGGCACACGTGTAGATATGGTAGGGACACGCGCTTCATGCCATCCAATTCCCGTATTTAGAATGGTAACACCCGCTTTTTCGAGCTCTTTCGCCAACTGTACATTTTCTTCCCAAGTAGATCCTCCTTCTACCAAATCGAGCATGGACAAACGAAAAATAATGATGAATGCCTGGCCTACACGTTCGCGTGTCTTACGGACAATTTCCAACGCAAAACGAATGCGGTTTTCATAACTTCCTCCCCATTGATCGGTACGTTGGTTGGTTCGTTTTGCAATAAACTGATTGATTAAGTAGCCTTCAGATCCCATGATTTCAACTCCATCGTATCCAGCTTGCTGAGCCAAATACGCTGAATGTGCATAGTCCGATATGGTAGATTCAATCATTTCGTGGGTCAATTCCTTTGCTTCAAACGGAGAAATTGGAGCTCTCGTAGCAGAAGGAGAAACACAATAAGGTACAGCCGCATATCGACCGGCATGAAGAATTTGCATACATATTTTCGATCCTTCTTTGTGCACGGCGTCTGTCACAATTTTATGGTTAGCCACTTGATCCGCTTCCGAAAGTGTAGCCGCATGAGCCTGAACTACGCCTTCACGGTTGGGAGAAATTCCACCTGTAACGATCATTCCTACTTGTCCTCGTGCTCTTTCAGCAAAATAAGCAGCAAGAATCTTCGGGTCGCCTTCTTCAAGTCCTGTGTGCATAGATCCCATAATTACTCTGTTCTTGAGAGTAGTAAATCCAAGATCGAGAGGAGAGAGAAGGTGAGGGTATTGAGAATGGCTCATGTTTTTACGAATTTTTGACGTGTACTTTATCGACTTGAAATTAAGAAATATTTCGGGAGAAAAAGGGATAGAATGGGAATTGCCTGCTAGTAGAGATATAGTCACATCTGTGGATGGTTTGATAATCAAAGTGTTCAGGGAAGCCTTTGTTTTACTGGTTTGTATGTTAAACTGAAATGATCTCCATGCTAAGTGTATGATAATTTTGTTGCTAAATAATTATATATATACTAATTTTATATACATGAAGATATCTGCCTGTCCCAGTTGTGGCTCCGAAGACTACGTCAAGAGTGGTATTGTGAGTCAACGACAACGTTACAAATGTAAGAAATGCAATTACTTCTTTACGGTGAACAAGGTGGGAAAGAAAATTGATGATTACTACGTAAATAAAGCACTTCAGCTATATTTGGAAGGGTTGACCTATCGAGAAATTGAGCGAATTCTGGGTGTTTCCCATGTGAGTGTCATGAATTGGGTGCGGAAATACAAAGTGAAACGTCCTGAGAATACCAATTATCACCCTACGTACAAGATTTTGAATGCTGCGGAGTTGGCAAATTACTTCTCTGAACCTTCGAATATTAAAGGTTCGGGAGTAGTTGTTACAGAGCTAGGTGATAAGTATATGCTCATTAAATGGGAACGTTTTAGAGATTGATAAGTATATCTTTAGCAAAAAAGTATAGTGATTTAACCGTCAAACGAGTTTTTTTAGAATTTAGGGGAGCGCACTAGATCAATTAGTTATTAATTAATCTATTACACTTATGAAACAACTCTGTTCTAAATTAACATTCACTTTACTTTTGAGTATTTCGACCGTTTCCTTTGTGGGTGCACAGCAATACCCAAATCCCTACCAGAGTGGGATGAAAGTGAATCTGTCTGAGGATGGTTTGAGGTATTTCCGAATCATTTCTTGGGCGCAAATGCAAGGTGTTTATTCTGATAATGTGCCGGCGAATACATCGAATGCACATTTGAACCTCAGAAGAGCGCGTGTACTTATGTACGCTCAGATCAATAAGAAATTCCTTATTCTCACTCACTTCGGATTGAATAATTTGAGGGCTGGGGCTTTAAGTCCAACCGGAACGGGAAGTGGTTCCCAATTATTTATGCACGATGCATGGGTACAGTTCAATATCGGTGATAACCATTCCGTAGGTGGTGGTTTGCATTACTTCAACGGAGTTTCTCGATTGAATAACTCAAGTACGTTGAATATGATGACGATGGACAACAACCGTCAGTCTTGGTCAACTCTTGGTTTATCGGATCAATTTGCACGTCATCTTGGGTTATTTGCCAAAGGATCAATCGGAAGATTGCAATACCGCGTAGCTGTAAATGATGCTGTAACGAATGGATTGGATGGTCGCGATCCCATTTTGGACGGTCCTGCTGTATACGGAGGAAAACGTCTTCTCGGTTCGGAAACTACAGCGTTTACCTACTCAGGTTACTTCGATTATCATTTTTTGGATAAAGAATCGAACTTCTTGCCCTATAAAGTAGGTTCTTATTTGGGGATGAAGCAAGTGTTCAATATTGGAGCAGGATTCTTCGTGCATCCGAATGGTTCTGTGGTAGCAACAGATACGATGGGTGGAATGGCTGGAGAAAACGTAACGCTTTTTGCTGCGGATGCATTTTTAGAGTTGCCGATTGGAGAAAAGAATGGAGCGATTACAGCGTACGGAACTTATCAGCAAAACGACTACGGACGGGATTATCTCTTTAGTGCTTATGGCACGGGAAATATGATCTACTCACATGTGGGATATGTAATTCCTGGTGACCTTTCTAAAACACGTTTTCAGCCGTATGTGTCATTCGCGAACAATAATTATGATGCAACTCCAGATGCACGAAACGTAATTGGAGCAGGCGTGAATGCTTATTTCACAGGGCATCATTCAAAGTTGACGCTCGACTTTAAAAATGAAACGTTTGGAATGACAAAAACCAACACCGTTACGGTACAAGCTATGATATTCCTATAAACTGAAACTATGAAAAACTTAGACGATAAAAAGAAAGCAAAGGCGTACTGGAAGGAAAACCTCAAGTACTTGACCATTCTCCTTACCATTTGGTTCACGGTATCCTGTGTGTTCGGAATTTTACTGAAAGATGAACTGAATCAATTCCGATTGGGAGGATTTAAACTCGGGTTTTGGTTCGCCCAACAAGGTTCCATCTATGTATTCGTGATCCTCATTTTTGTATACATGAGAATCATGAACAAGCTAGACAAGAAATATGGTTACGACGAATAATTCAATCCAAGAAAGATTGAATCAACATAAAACATTAAACGAATTATTATGAGTGTAGAAGTATGGACATGGATACTGGTAGGGCTAACATTCGCCCTCTACTTTGGAATCGCCATTTGGGCCCGAGCAGGTTCAACAAAAGAATTCTATGTTGCAGGCGGTGGTGTTTCACCATTAGCAAACGGAATGGCAACTGCAGCCGATTGGATGAGTGCCGCTTCATTTATTTCGATGGCAGGAATTATTTCCTTTATCGGGTATGATGGATCGGTATATTTGATGGGATGGACAGGAGGATATGTTCTCCTCGCGTTACTTTTGGCGCCCTATCTCCGGAAATTTGGAAAGTTCACTGTCCCTGATTTTATTGGTGATCGCTACTATTCGAATACCGCGCGAACGGTGGCGGTAATATGTGCCTTGATTGTTTCATTTACCTACGTAGCAGGGCAGATGAGAGGTGTCGGAATCGTATTCTCACAATTCTTAGAAGTAGATATCACCGTAGGTGTAATTATCGGGATGTCTGTAGTATTGGTGTTTGCCTTCCTCGGAGGGATGAAAGGAATTACCTACACACAGGTGGTTCAATACTGTGTATTGATTTTTGCCTTCATGGTGCCAGCGATCTTTATTTCATTCCAAATGACTGGAAACCCAATTCCGCAAATGGGAATGGGCGGCGAAGTAGAGGAAGGCGTCTATCTCCTCGATAAACTCGATGCGCTGCATACCGAACTCGGATTTAAAGAATATACAAGTGGTTCAAAGTCAACGTGGGACGTATTTGCCATTACCATTGCGCTGATGGTTGGAACGGCTGGATTACCTCACGTAATTGTTCGATTCTTTACCGTGCCTAAAGTGAAAGATGCGCGTAAATCGGCTGGTTTAGCCTTGTTGTTTATTGCTATTCTTTACACGGCAGCTCCAGCGGTATCAGTATTCGCACGAACAAATCTCATCGAGACGGTAAGCGATAAAAGCTATTCTGAAATGCCAGATTGGTTCAGAAACTGGGAAAATACTGGGCTCATTGCTTGGAGTGATAAAAATGGAGACGGAAAAATCCAATACGTGGCAGGTGCTGCATTGGAAGGTAAAAAACCCGTTTTCATGGAGCAAAGAGGTGTGCATGGAGAACGAACGATTTCAAATCCTGGACCCGAAGCGAATGAGTTGTATGTTGACCGTGATATTATGGTACTAGCGAATCCAGAAATTGCCAATTTACCGAATTGGGTAATTGCCTTGGTGGCAGCGGGAGGTTTGGCAGCAGCATTGTCTACCGCAGCGGGACTACTTTTGGTGATCTCAACATCTGTTTCACACGATTTAATCAAGAAGCAAATTAAACCAGATATCTCCGATAAAGGAGAGTTGAGAGTGGCGCGTATTGCGATTGTGGTTGCCATTGTAGTGGCAGGTTTATTTGGAATTTA
>JBFHGY010000068.1:0-9420 GCA_041582905.1 Crocinitomicaceae bacterium
ATTCAACATCGGTTAGAACCCGCCATATTTTCCTTGCGTCAATTGGAAGCATTCATTCAACAATTGATTCTTCTTGGAGAAAACAACTATCCTGTCCACATCAAACTGGAAACAGGGATGAATCGACTTGGATTTATTGAATCGGACCTGAAACCATTGATTCAAAAAGTGCAATCTCAACCCGAAGTTTTCGTGAAAAGTATCTATTCCCATTTGGCCGAATCTGATACTGCGCATTCAGCGTTTACACAAAAACAGATTGAACAATTTGAGCGATTATCCAATGAACTCATTCAAGAATTACCCAACACTCCGATTCGACACATTTTGAATTCAGAGGGGATTTCGAATTACGTTTCCGCTCAATTTGACATGGTTCGATTGGGCATTGGAATGTATGGCTATTCTTCGAATTCTGAAACAAAACGCCAACTTGAACCTGCTATCCAATGGGTGAGTTCAGTGTCTCAAGTGAAGCAATTAAACTCAGGAGACACCGTTGGATACGGTCGAACATTCGTCGCCAAAGACGACACCGAAATTGCTGTAGTTCCCGTGGGATATGCAGATGGATTAAGCCGCAGCCTTAGTCAAGGTAAAGGTGGCGTTTACATCAATGGAATATACTGCCCAATTGTAGGAAATGTGTGTATGGACATGATTATGGTCGATGTTTCGGGGGAAAACGTTCGGGAAAAAGATGTTGTAGAAATCATCGGAGAACATCAGACGATTGAAGAACTAGCCCTCAAAATGGGTACGATTCCGTATGAGGTGATGACACACTTTTCGGAGCGGATGCACAGATTGTATTTGGAAGGGTGATACTTCTATAGAATGAAACTACCGTTTACATTCCTTGTTGCTCTGCAACGGCTTGCTCAGCCCCAGTTATCTTCGTACAGTCCCTGTCGGATAAACAGTTTTGAGTTTTCTATTTTCCTCTTAGACTTCTTCCGTTTACCGTTCGTGTTTCATCGAAATCCAGCTTTTTAGAGAAGATGAACACACCTCCTTTAATTTTTCCTGTCATTCGAACTTCGACATCGCCTTTCATTGCCAAACCGAGTGATTTCATGAGTGCATTTCCTTCCAATTCAGCTAAGAAATCGGCATGAAGATCTGTTTCTTTTTTCGCTTTCATCTTCACTTTCTTGAGCAAATGCACTTTACCCATGTAATCGCCGTCCACATATAAGTCAAGTGTTGATTTCTTGACTTTTACAGCAAACCAATTCGCATTGTACACCTTAGCTCCAGCCGTGAAACGAATTTCATTTCCTTCCATTTTGTCTAGGTTGAAGGACTCGCCTCCACGCATTTCTGGTGCGTAGAATTTACACGAGGTAGTAAGACTCAAAAGAATTCCGATAACTATGATGTACTTCATATCTTATTTTTTATGCAGTTCACTAAATGCAACGTAAAAATGCGGAATGGTTTCAATTCCACGGTAATAGTTGAATAATCCGTAGTGCTCATTCGGCGAGTGAATCGCATCGCTGTCTAGACCAAATCCCATTAAGATCGTTTTAAGTCCCAATTCCTTCTCGAACATTGCCACAATTGGAATGGATCCTCCACTTCGAACAGGAATCGGTTTCTTTCCAAAGGTTTTTTCGTAAGCCACGCTCGCTGCTTGGTATCCCACAGAATCGATTGGAGTTACCGCAGGTTCTCCTCCATGATGCGGAGTTACTTTTACTTTCGTTCCCTCTGGCGCAATTGATTCGAAATGATTCAAGAATAAATTGGTGATTTCCTCAGGATCTTGATCCGGCACCAAACGCATAGAAATCTTCGCGTAAGCTTTGGAAGCAATTACCGTTTTGGCACCTTCACCTATATATCCTCCCCACATTCCGTTTACGTCTAAAGTAGGACGAATTGATCCTCTTTCCATGGTCGAATATCCCGCTTCTCCGTATACATCATCAATATCCAAGGCCTTGCAATACGCCTCCTTACTAAAAGGAGCTTTTGCCATTTCAGCACGCTCTTCATCTGTCAACTCAACTACACGGTCGTAGAAACCAGGAATAGTAATGTGGTTATTTTCATCATGCAATGAAGCAATCATCTTCGCCAAAATATTAATTGGATTCGCAACGCAGCCTCCGTACAATCCCGAGTGCAAATCACGATTTGGACCTGTGACTTCAACTTCCACATAGCTCAACCCTCTTAATCCAGTTGTAATCGAAGGAACATCGTTTGCCAACATTCCTGTATCCGAAACAAGGATAATATCCGCTGCAAGACGCTCTTTATTTTCTTTCACGAAGATTCCGAGGTTTTCACTTCCTACTTCTTCCTCTCCTTCGATCATAAACTTAACATTACATGCAAGTTCTCCAGACTTAACCATCGCTTCGAATGCTTTCACATGCATGAACATTTGTCCTTTATCGTCACACGCTCCACGAGCGAAAATTGCTCCTTCTGGATGAATATCCGTTTTCTTCACAACAGGCTCGAATGGAGGACTTGTCCATAGATCAATCGGATCTGCAGGCTGCACATCATAATGTCCATACACCAGTACGGTTGGCAAGGAAGCGTCGATGATTTTGTCCGCATAAACAACCGGATAACCCGCTGTTTCACAAATTTCTACATTCTCTGCTCCCGCATTTTTTAGATTTGAAGCAATGTTTTCAGCCGTTTTACGAACATCTCCAGCATAAGCTGCATCTGCCGAAATCGATGGGATGCGAAGCAAATCAAGCAATTCTTCTAAAAAACGTTCTTTATTCTCTGCAATGTAGTTTTGTGTATTCTCCATGTTGTATTTTTTATTGAGAACCCTAAAAGTCGTTATTTTATCGAAAATAATTAGGGAAAATGAATCGAATATTCGATTTTCGTGCAACCAATTTGAGGCTTTTTGAGTCTAAACTAGAAAACACTCTTTATATATGTCATTACGATTAGTTTTGGTTTCAGCATTCTCAATCTTGCTTGGAACATCAGCGATCTCTCAGATCACAGTGACTAATACGCAAACTCCTGCTGAATTAGTTCAAAACGTTTTGCTTGGTTTTGGTGTAACTGCAACCAACATCTCGGTAAACGGAGCTCCGCTCAACGCGAGCAATATTCAGGGAAATGCCGCGTATTTTGATGCTGCAGGAACCACCTTCCCCATTCCAAACGGAGTTATTCTAACAACAGGAAATGCGGTTGGAGCGGTTGGTCCAAATAGTAGTGGGAGCTTTACAAATAATACTCCAGCAACTCAAAACGTGGGAACAGATCCACATTTGAATGCCATTGCAAACGCTTCTCCAACAAACGGTATCGTATTGGAGTTTGATTTTGTTCCATCGGGAGACACCATCTCATTTAATTACATGTTTGGATCAGATGAGTATCCAGAATTCTCTCCATCATCTTACAATGATGCCTTCGGATTTTTCTTGTGGGGACCTGGAATCTCTGGACCATACACTCTTGCTGGTTATCCAGCAGGTGGGCAGAACTTAGCGATTATCCCAGGGACAACAGTTCCCGTAACAATTAACAACCTCGGGCCGGGTGCTACTCAATACCCTGCATTCTATTCAGACAATCAAGGTGGAGCAGCATACGGAACTGCCGTTCAATATGATGGATTGACAACTGTTCTTTCTGCCAACGCCTCTGTTCAATGTAACCAAACGTATCACATCAAATTAGCGATTTGTAACGTAGGTGACCAAGCATACGATTCGGGTGTATTCCTTCAAGCTAACTCATTCAGTTCTGAGGCAGTAGAAGTTGCAGTAGCGACCGTTTCTGGTGATACCACTGTAATTGAAGGATGTACAACTGCAGATTTGATGTTTGTTCGTCCTCAATCGCAAATTGGCGATACGCTAATCGTAAACTACGATATTACGGGAACAGCTACAAGCGGAACAGATTATCCGGCACTTCAAAATCCAGTTACATTCCTTCCTGGAGAAGATACTGTCATACTTACAATTGATCCTCTAGCTGATGGAATTCCTGACAACTTGGAATTCATTACCATTACGGCAACGACCATTACCATTTGTGGAGATACAATTGTATCCAGCGGTACTTTATATATTGTTGATACAGTAGATATCCAAATTACAGAGCCTGATCCTTTGGAACTCTGTGCGAATGACTCTGTAATGGTGAACGTTTCAGCAACAGGAGGAGCTGCGCCCTATACGTATACTTGGAACGATCCGAATAGTCAGGTCGGTGACACCGTCTATTTATCCACCCCAACGGGAACCTTATCTGGTTCCGTCGATTACCTTGTGACGGCCACAGACGCCTGTGGATATACAGCAACGGATACCGTCACCATCACACTCAATCAGACCTTATCAGTTGATACGGTATTGTCATTCCCGTCCGCACCATGTGATCCGACGGGAGCTGTAAGCGCGATCATCTCCGGAGAAACAGGAGCTCCACTACATGAGTGGACTGGACCTGGACTTAACAGTCCAAACTCGATTGACGCCACAGTTTGGGAAGACCTTTCTTCTGGATGGTACTACTATACTGTAACAGATGATGTTTGTACTGCACAGGATAGTGTATTTGTTGATGTGACACCTCCACCTGTGGCTAGCTTCAGCGCTTCACCACAATCAGGATGTGCTCCGCTAGAAGTTATTTTCACAAACACCAGTCAAAATGCAGTAAGTTACGAATGGAACTTTGACGGAAACGTTGTTTCAACTACGAACACCAACCCGCAAACGCAAACATTCATGAATACTGCACTTATTCAATTGGTTGCTACGGATGCTGGAGGATGTTCAGACACTACTTACTCAACAGTAACAGTGACTTCATGTGGATGTACTGATCCAACAGCTCAGAATTACGATCCTAACGCTTTGGTTGACGATGGAAGTTGTTACTACCCACAACCTGAGATTTTCGTACCAAACGTATTTACACCGAATGAGGATAATCAGAATGATATATTCTTCATTGATGTTAAGAATGCTTCAGACCTCAGTTTTGTTATCTTGAACAGATGGGGGAACGTATTGTACGAAGGAAATGGACTAAACGCATCATGGAACGGATACATCGTAGGAGGTAATTTGGCTTCAGATGGAACTTACTTCGTGCGTTACACGGTTACTGGAATTGATGGACAAGAACACGAAGGACATAGCTTCGTTCAACTTGTGAACGGTACAAAGCCATAAGTCATATAACGATAATGAAAAAGCGCCTGTCAAATGACAGGCGCTTTTTTCGTTTGAAAAAAGTCAATTGGAATCATTATTTTTCCAATATGATTAAAATCAAAAGTACCTTAACTACACTTATTGCGGCTTCCTTGTTTTCGTGTTTCGGTCAGGTTCACTGCGACTCAACCCCAGATGACTACACCGGTTTTTGCATCGAAACCTATTCCGACGGAATCCAAAAGTCTATCACCAACTACAAGAATGGAACAAAACACGGATTATATCAAGAATTTTATCACCACGGAGAGTTGGGAGCACAAGGCAATTATGTTGATGGTCATATTGTAGGCACATACGAACGGTATTCACCAAAAGGAGATGTAATACTCAAAGCCAAAATCAATAAAAAAGGAAATGGAACACTGGAAGAATACAACTTCAATGGCGCCATTATAACATCAGGAGATTTCAAAAAATGGAGAAAATCAGGTAAGTGGGTGACGTACAACTATAAAGGAGAGATTAAAAGTGACACTCTTTACAACTCACAAGTATCTCCAGATGCATCATCTACATTGATAAACGACTTTGGTTTTGGAGAAGAACCGAAAGGTCGTGTTAATTTCCCTGATTTTGAATCTCATTTTATCGGTGGATCCCAGGCCCTTAGTCGATACATTTCAGAAAATGTTATCTATCCCGAAAAAGCTCTGAAGAATGGGACTTCAGGTAAGGTTTACGTCGGATTTGATATTGAAGAGGACGGTAGCATTGCTAATGTTCGAATCATACGAGGTGTTAATGAATCTCTAGACAAAGAGGCCATACGCTTAGTTCAATCCATGCCTCCCTGGGATCCAGCTGTACATCACGGAATGCGCGTCAAGTCCTTTGCGAGATTACCGATTAATTTTATCCTCGACTAAAAAACAATACGCTAATACAAGAAGTTGTGGTATGGATACCGCACCTGAAAAATACTTTTCACTTCTTCGTATACGATGTCTTTGAATTCCTCAATGTTGATTTTATTCTGAGCTGATATAAAGACACATTTGGTATCATTCAACTTCGCCATCCATGTTTTTTTCAACTCTTCCAACGAAGGATTTGCGTCGGTATCAGGAATCTCTCCCTCTTCCAACTCGACATATTCGTATGCATCCATTTTATTGAACACCACAATCGTTGGTTTATCGCTTACTCCAATCTCATTCAAGGTTTCGTTTACTACTTGATAATGATCTTCGAAGTTGGGGTGCGAAATATCCAACACATGAATCAATACATCTGCTTCGCGCACCTCATCTAAGGTCGACTTAAACGACTCGACCAATTGGTGTGGCAACTTCCGAATGAATCCAACAGTATCTGCCATCAAAAACGGCAAATTTTCGATTACCACTTTTCGCACGGTTGTATCCAATGTGGCAAACAGTTTATTCTCTGCAAAAACATCCGACTTGCTGATCATGTTCATGATCGTGCTTTTCCCAACATTGGTATATCCAACCAATGCCGCTCGAACCAATTGTCCACGGTTACCCCGTTGAACCGACTTCTGTTTGTCGATACTCGCGAGTTTATTCTTAAGAAGAGAGATTTTATCCTTGATAATACGACGGTCGGTCTCAATTTGTGTTTCCCCTGGACCTCTCATTCCAATCCCTCCTTTTTGACGTTCAAGGTGAGTCCACATGCGCGTCAAACGCGGCAATAAATATTGCAACTGCGCCAACTCCACTTGGGTTTTCGCATGCGAAGTACGTGCACGACTGGCAAAAATATCCAAGATCAAGGTATTGCGATCAAGCACTTTCATTTCTAAAAATGTCTCAATATTTCGCAACTGAGAAGGACTTAGTTCATCATCAAAAATGACCAATTCAATTTCATTCGACTTTACATAGTCGCGAATCTCTTCCAGCTTACCTTTTCCAACGTAGGTTTTTGGATTAGCGACCTGCATCTTCTGCAAGAAGGTTTCCACCGTCGTTGCTCCCGCCGTTTCAGCCAAAAAGGCTAATTCATCAATATAATCCTTTGCTTGTTCCTCGGTAATTTCTTGCGTAATGGCACCTACCAATACACACTTTTCTTCCACCGCATCAACAAGTACGTGTCCCTTACTCATTTATTTCCTTCCTTATTTTCGCAACGACATTACGTGTTGCACTACCGCTTCTCTCTTTTGATCTGTTTCCAACAAATACTCAAAAGGAGGCATTGTCCCTTTACCTTCCATGATGATTTTCATGATGGCTTGTTCATCCAGTTTTGACTTTGTCAAATCCTTCGAACCAGAATTGCCCAAGTTTCCTTTAGCGCCATGACAAGAAGCACATTGATTCATGTAGAGCAAACGTCCATTCACTTCCACATTCTCTTCTCCCCCATCCACGGTGCTAATCTCTCCCTGCGTACAAGCAGAAAGTAGCGTCAAGCTTGTTGCTATGTAAACGATATTCTTTAGAACCATGAACCTCTCAATGCTTCACGGAACGGCCAAGGAATCATTGCAAGAATAATGATCAAGCCAATGGTGTAAGAAATCAAAATTCTTCTATGCTTGTCTCGGGTTCCTTTCAACTTTTTTTCCGCTTTACTTCTTCCCATCGTAACAATCGCAATTGCGACGATCATTCCAAGAATGTGCTCTAATCCGTAAAATCTATACATTCCTCCTGCCACATCACTCGACATCCATCCTTCGACGAATTTCACTTTGTATGAAATGAAGTACAACACCAAACCGATCACCAATTGAATGTGCAACATCACCATTGCAAAGAGGTTGATCATTTTGTCCTTCTTCTCATATCGTCCAGATGATTGAGATTTTAGAGCATTGAAAATAGCCATTAACAAAAGCAACAATGCTACCCATCTTAACCCTGAATGTGCGTGTATTAGTGCGCTCATAATAATTCGTTTTTGGCAAAAATACGAAAATGGCTCACGGAAACCACAAAGAACTTCACCATCTCATGCCAAATTGTTAATTTCACCCCATGACGCAACAATTAAACTTGCTTAGGGCAGTTACGCTCTTGATTTTCGGGATTTTCACCGCTCAATCGATTGCTCAAACGCCTCAAAATGGAGTAGCTACTTCACGTGCTCCTTATTACGCATTGGAACATGCTCGAATTTATGTTTCCCCTACAGAAATTATTGAAAACGGGACCATTCTCATCAAAGGAGCTACCATTGAAAAAGTAGGAAAACGTATTTCCATCCCCAAAAATGCGGTTGTGATCGACTGTGAAGGATTAACCATTCTTCCTGCATTCATTGATCTTTCAAGCGAAATTGGTGTAACCAAAGCTGTTTCAAAAAAGACCGATTATGGTCCTCAATTGGAAAGTTTAAAGTCGGGATCGTACTACTGGAACGAGTCTATCCATCCGGAAATTGACGCATCTCAGAATTACACCATCGATGAAAAAGCTTCTAAACCCTATCTTGATGCTGGTTTTGGGTTTGTTTTTACGCATCAAAAAGACGGAATTGCGCAAGGTCAGGGCACACTCGTTTCACTAGCTAGATCCGAATTCTACAAGCCAAATCTCAACATGGGCTCAGGGAGTTTTTACTCGTTTAAAAAGGGCGTTTCTAATCAAACATATCCATCCTCTCAAATGGGGTCTATTGCTCTTTTACGTCAAGCTCTTTATGACGCTAAGTGGTATGAATCGAACGCCCAAGCTGATCGAAATTTATCTCTAGAAGCATTGAACCAACAATGGAATGCACCCAGTTTCTTCTATACAGATGACAAATGGGAAATTCTGCGTGCAGCGAAAATTGCTCAAGAATTTAATCGCACCTTTGCATACATAGGATCTGGAAACGAATACGGAATTACGGATGAACTGAAAGGTCTGTCCTCCACTATCATTCTCCCTATCAATTTTCCAAAAGCGTATGATGTAACCGATCCCTACGTGGCTAGACAGATTCCGCTCAGCGACCTGAAACATTGGGAGATGGCTCCTTACAATCCTTCGATATTAGCTGAAAGCGGCATTCCTATTTCCATCACCATGGACGGACATGCCACTGCGAAAGAATTTTGGGAACATCTCCGTCAAGCGGTGCAACACGGACTTTCCGTTGAAGATGCGATCGAGGCCCTCACATTGAACCCTGCAAAATTGATTCAAGCTGAAGATAAAATAGGATCATTGGAATCCGGAAAATTGGCCAGTTTTTCCATTTATTCTTGCAACCCTCTGGTGAGTGAACA
>JBFHGY010000069.1:0-9411 GCA_041582905.1 Crocinitomicaceae bacterium
TCATGAAAAATCGGACAATTTTGTTCACGATCATCTATCAAACGTCATTTTACGGAGTAAACGGACTGATTCTTTATTTTCTATTCAGGAATGATCAATGGGCACATCTGCTCACACTCGGGTATTTATAGCGAGCATTAGAAACGTTTCATCGCACGATCCATCGCACGCTTGTCGTCCTTATCTTTTAAGTCATTTCGTTTATCGTACAACTTCTTCCCTTTCCCTGTAGCGATAATCACTTTAGCCCATCCTTTATCGGAAATAAACATTTTGAGTGGAACAATGGTATTTCCTTTGTCCTTCATAAACTTCTCAAGCTTGTCAATTTCCTTTCGATTCAACAACAATTTGCGATCCCGTTTGAGTTTGTGATTGTAAAAAGAACTATTCTCGTAGGCTTGAATCTGCATATTACGAATGAACACTTCTCCATCTGAGACAACACAATACGCTTCAGCAATACTCGCCTTATTATTTCGAATACTCTTGATCTCTGTACCAGACAATTGAATTCCAGCCGTAAACTGATCCATCAAATGGTATTCGAACTTTGCTTTCTTATTGACGATATTTATTTTCTGTTGCACGTATGAATTAAATTTTGAATCGAAATAGGTTGTTAAGATTGAAGTATGTAAAAGTAATACTTCTGTGCGAACTAGAGATGATAGAAATCGGTAACTTTACGGAGTGAAAATTCCATCGAGACATATTGAAAATGCCGTTGAGCAAATGTCATCGCTTCCAGGTATTGGACGAAGAACAGCATTACGCCTTGTCCTTCAGCTCATGAACCGAAGCGAAGAGGAAATTCGTGCCTTCTCGGAAGCCTTCATTGAGATGAAGGAAAACGTCAAGAAGTGTAAGACCTGTGGAAATGTCTCGGATCAGGAAATATGCTCCATTTGTTTGAACGAGAAACGCGATCAATCCCTGATTTGTGTCGTAGAAGACATTCGCGATGTTCTCGCAATCGAAGCCACAGAGAGCTACAATGGAGTATATCATGTTTTGGGCGGAATTATCTCTCCAATGGATGGAATTGGACCTTCCGATTTAAATATCCCGACCCTCCTTGAGCGCGTTCGTAGTGGCGAAATATCAGAAGTAGTGTTTGCATTAAGTCCAACAATGGAAGGAGATACGACCAACTTTTTTCTTTACAAGAAGCTGAAAGAATTTGGAGTGACCATCTCCACAATTTCACGTGGAGTTGCGGTTGGTGCTGAACTTCAATATGCTGACGAAGTAACGCTAAGTCGCTCATTAATAAACCGTCACCCCTTCGAACTTTAGTTCATCGATTCTTTTTGTTCATTAATAGATTTCTTCACGGAAGTGTAACATGAATGCTTTTCTTAAGTACTTTTGTTTCACTAAAAACTTAAACGAATCTATTATGTTAAAAGAATTTAAGAAGTTTATCATGACTGGAAACGTGATCGATCTGGCGGTTGCGGTTATCCTAGCTGGAGCAGTTAGTCAGGTTGTTAAAGGTTTTGTTGACAACATCATGATGCCAATCGTTGGTTACTTCACTGGAGGTGCCGATTTCTCAGATTTGAAAATTGTACTTTCCGATGCTGTTGCAGAAGTAAAAGATGGTGATACCGTAATTACTGCCGCTGTTCCTGAAAATGCTATTACTTATGGAGTTTGGATCAATGCTGTTATCAACTTGGTTATTGTTGGTTTTGTATTGTTCATGATTGTAAAAGCATACAACAAAACAAAGAAGAAAAAAGAAGAAGCACCAGCTGCTCCTCCAGCACCAACAAAAGATCAAGTTCTTTTAGAAGAAATCAGAGATTTGTTGAAGAAATAAGTTCGATCATTTTCGACGGAAGGAGTTCAGTTTTGGACTCCTTTTTTTATTTCAAAACATATCAATTCTTTGCTCAATACACATGAGCTGTGTACTCGAAACATACGGGTTTCAAATGTCTTGAATGAACGAGGACGAAGTTGTGACGCCTATACAATCAGTCGTAATTTCCTCAATTACTTGCTTTGAATCCACTTACAATTTCTAAATGAAACAATTATTTGTTTAAAACCGTATCTTAAAGGAAACTAATACTCATGTCGTTTTTACACCTCATGAGGAACCTGATCGATATGTATCTACTTCTTCAAAAACTCAGCTGGGTTTTAATTCTAGCTGCCCCATTCACCGCCTTTTCGCAAATGAGAAACTTCAACGAAGGTCCGATGGATGATGAGCAACGACTTGAAATGGCCATCGTTCTAATGATCGATGGTTATCTGCACGATGCGGATAAAATTATAGATGATTTATTAACAAGGGATTCAGAAAACAACTATTTGAACTATTTGAAAGGCTTCAATTTATTGTATTCCGCAAAGAAACATTCTGAAGCCATCGTGTATTTCGAGAAATCCATTCCTCCCGCTCAAGGCAAGTTGGACTTATTATCAGCGAATTCTCCTGTCCCCAAGGATGTGTTCTTTCACCTGGGAACATCTTACCATTTTTTGGAAGAAATCGACAAAGCAGTAGAGTACTATACCTTATTCAAAAACGAATCGGATAAAAAGTCGGAGTTCTACGAAGAAACAGATCTTCGTTTGGCTCAATGCGAAGTAGCTAAAAAATTAATTAGCAACCCGAAAAACGCACAAGTCGAGTTAATTGAAGGGAATATTAACACCTCATTAGCCGAATACAGTCCTGTTATTTCAGCAAATGGTAAAGAGCTTTACTTCACATCGCGACAAGATTGGGACACCGTAGACTTAAGTAACAAGAGATACCCTGTTGACAATTCACTTCCCGAGGACATTTTTTACTGCCAACGTGAAAGCAATGGTAACTGGTCAAATCCATCAAGACTTGATATCTGCAAACCATTTGACAATGAGGCGAGTTTATTCATGGCGCCGTCGATGGAAAAGTTATTCGTGTACAGCGATTCTGAAGGAAATGGAAATTTATTCTATTCTGACTTTAAATCTGATCACTTTACTGCCATTGACGAATTACCGTTTAGCCGCCTAAATTCCAAGTTTTGGGAATCGCATTTTGTGTGTTCTTATGACTCAAGTCTAATCATTTTTGCCTCAGATAGAAAAGGAGGTTTTGGTGGCCGTGACTTATGGCTCATGCGTGAAAACACAGATGGATCATGGTCAAAACCTATCAACCTCGGACCAGAAATCAACACTCCCGAGGATGAAGACTCTCCATTTATCACACTTGATGGAGAATATCTTTACTTCGCCTCAAACGGTAGCTGGAGCATGGGAGGATTCGATGTTTTTCGTGCCAAACTTGCTCGGAATGGTGATGCCTCTGCTCCTGAAAACTTAGGTGTTCCCATTAATTCTGCGGGAGACGATATATTCTTCACCCTCACGTTCGATGGTGCCGATGCTTACTTTACATCTTTCCGAGATGATGGTATTGGAGAAAAAGATATCTACCATGTAACTGAGAGTGAAACAAACGCGCCCTCCAACGTTGTTGCTTTGAAAGGAGAAATTATTAATCTTACGGAGGATGTAGAAGCCGCTGATGTTTCCTTCACCCTACTCGATAAAAAAACGAACTATTCTAAAGAGTTATTATTAAAGAACGCTGCTTACTTCACCCTGCTGAATAACTGTAACGAATATACCTTAACCATTACTGACAACACTACCGGTGAAGTTAAATCATCGGAGGATATAAAAACGACTTGTGAAACAGTTGCTCAAACGCTCGAACGAAACTTCTATAATGGTGCGTATCGCATAGACGGAACAGTTGCTGATGCAGAGACAAATGCACCGATAACGATTTCTTCTGTTGAAATTAGAAACAAAGTTGACAACGCCCTCATTACCCAAATAAATGCGAAAGATGGTCTGTTTACTTCTGGCGTATTGGAAAACTTCCAACCGAATGATTCCATTCATTTTGCCATTCATTTAAACGCTGAAGGTTACGACCAAAAAACACTTGATTTGCACGATTTACTGGGATCAAAGGGTATTTTAACAGTAGATGCGTTACTTGACAAAACACCTGAACTAGTGCCTTCTATCGAAGACCAATTGAAGGATTTCATCATCTATTACGATTATGATAAATCGAACATTCGAAAATCTGAAATAAGCATTCTGAATGAAGTTGTTCAAGTGATGAATGACAATCCTGAACTAGAATTAATGATGTATTCTCACACAGATTCACGTGGTACAGAAGCCTATAACATTCGTCTTTCTAATGAAAGAGCACAAGCTTCTCTCACATATATCCGAAAGCGAATCACGAATCCTACTCGAATCAAGGCCAAAGGGCTTGGAGAAAGCCAATTAGCGATTGACTGTGAAGAATGTACTCAAGAGCAACACCAGTTGAATAGACGCACGACATTTGAGATTTATAGTAATTAAGGACCATCTTCTCCCCTCGGATGAGAAATTCTCCATTATTTGGAATAAAAATTGCTAGCTTTGCAGTAGTTCTTTGGGGTCGTATTGGATTTGACAGCGATAGAAGTTGTTGAGTGTAAGCATGTCGAGCCTTGTGGTGAAGCTCGTTAATCATTTGTCACAAACTATAATTGACAACACGTCATACAGACTTGCTGCCTAATTTGCGGAATGTAAATTAAGCTTAATCTAGAGGAAGTACAGTACTCAGACAAGTTCCCTCTCCCACGTTTCCGCCTGATAAACAGGGATCAAGAGGGACCAAATTTTTCAGGATAGCATGAGCGATGCTTCTAAGCTTGTGTGAATTTTAGAAGATAAGTGAGCTTATTGGGTGTCTTTGTCCGAGAGTTCATCGAAAATTAATCGAAGACTAAACATGTAGAAAGCTTAATTGCTCGTCGTTTGGACGAGGGTTCGAAACCCTCCGACTCCACTAATTAAAAGCCCAGTTATCCCAATATAGCTGGGTTTTGTCGTTTTATCAATCGTACGCAGTTTGATGAGGGTTTCGAACGAAACCTACAGTCGTGTTTTCGGACTGGATGGTCCGACACTCCTGTTAGCTACGCTGCTGCCTGCGGCGGTCACGAGCTACGCTCGCTCTTGACTCCACTAATTAAAAACCCAGGTATCCCAATATAGCTGGGTTTTGTCGTTTTATCAATAGTACGCAGTTTGAGGAGGGTTTCGAACGAAACCTACAGTCGTGTTTTCGGACTGGATGGTCCAACACTCCTGTTAGCTACGCTGCTGCCTGCGGCGGTCACGAGCTGCGCTCGCTCTTGACTCCACTAATTAACCAAATAATCGTTAAGCCCGTTAACCATTTTGTTTACTTTTACGTAAAACTCAAATTTTATGAGTAATTCCTACCACATATCATTTCGAACCACGGTTACACGTATAGAAGCCGACGAAATTGCTAGTTTATTATCAGAAAACGACATCCCTTCGCGCGTTGCTAAAAATGAAGGCGACCTTGACTATGTCTTTCATGGTGAGTCCCCTACAGATAAATTCGAAGTTTTAATACATAAAGAGCATTTGTCCCGAGCGGAGAGCGTACTTGTAGGTATCGCCACAGAGCAGTTGAATGAAGTTTCTCCTGACCACTATCTCTATTCCTTCTCAAATGAAGATTTATTGAACGTCCTCATCGAAAAGAATGAGTGGAATGAGATTGACGTCTTGCTGAGTGAGCGCATTCTGAAAGAACGCGGAGTCGAAATCGACTACACCAAATTGGCTCAACAACGGGAACAGAGAATGCATTCACTTTCGGAACCCAAAGGAGGACAAATCGGATGGGTACTTATCGGGTATATTTCGGCACTTTTAGGTGGATTTCTGGGGCTTGTTATCGGGTACTTCATTTGGCAGGCAAAGAACAAACTACCGAATGGAGAAAAAGTTCCTGCCTACAATGAAAAATTGAGAAAGCATGGACTTGCTATATTCCTCATCTCGTTGGTCATTTTTCCGATTGTGTTATTTTCAAAAAAACTAGCATTTGGTATTATTTAATGCCAATTCGGGATTCAGAACCTCTTTCTTTCAAACCAATGGGATATCATCCAAACATTGAAAACTATCTGAACACCATGAAAATGGTCTGTCCAGAATTGGAAGATCATCACCTGACGGAATTCGCTTCATGTCTTGAAATCAGATCATTTGAGAAACACGACATTCTATTTCCCGAGGGAATGATTCAGGAACACGTCATTTTTGTAGCAAAGGGATTGGCGCGCGTATTTTACATCGATCATAAAGGAGACGAAAAGACGTCGTGGTTTGTAAAAGATCAAGATTTTGCAACCGATTATCCATGTTTCCTTTCTGGGGAGAAAAGTGAGTACACCTTTCAATGCTTGGAGCCGTGCGAAACGGTTTGGTTGCCCAAACAAGCGATCTATGACGGTTATGCACGATACCCCGAATTGCAAAAATATGGTCGACTTATTGCCGAAGAGATCATTCGACAACAACAAGAACGAATTGCTAGCTTCCTCTTCAAAAATGCTAAACAACGTTATCTGGATTTCCTCGAAAACTCCTCAGAACTGCTCAATAGAATTTCAGTTGGACATTTGGCTTCGTATCTCGGAATTGAACGACAATCTTTAACGCGAATTCGAAAGGAAATTCTAGAAAAGAAATAAGCTTTCACCTCTAATTCAGCTGAATAAAACTCAATTTGACACAAATGTGTCAGGTTGCTCCACTATGCTTTGCGGACTTTTGAAAAAAAATGTTCGCATGGATTTAATCTTTCAATTGGGGAACTCTCTTGCATTAGTAAGTTGGATTGTACTCCTCACCTTTCCCAAGCACTCAAAAATTATTCTATGGCTGCAGTATGGAACAATTACGCTTCTAGCCGCAGCCTACCTCCTCCTGCTCGTTCCTCTGCTTCGTGATTTCCAACCGGATCAGTTCAGTTCGATAGAGAATGTGCGCAGTTTGTTTCAAATGGACCCAATGCTCGTTGCAGGTTGGTTCCACTACCTCGCTTTTGATTTATTCGTTGGAATATACATCGTCAAAGAGGGAATCCAACACAATTGGAAACGATGGCAATATTCACTTTGTCTGCCTTTTACCTTCCTATTAGGCCCCGTTGGACTTCTCGTCTTTTACATCATCAAACTTTTCAAAAAATGATTGGCTTTATTCGCTCGATTTTCACACAAAGTCGCCTTCTAGCCATTGTTGGCACTTTCCATTTGTTATTAGCCCTTCTTCTACTCGTTCTCATTCCGTTTTGGGAGATCGAGGTACTTGGAATCAACAGCCTCATCAAACCGTTAAAATTTGCAGTTAGTATCTGGATCTACTGTTGGAGCTTCGCGTCGTTTCTTCCATTCATATCGAACAAAAGAACGGTTCTACGCTTCTCACTTGTGGCAACGTTCACTATGCTTTTTGAGCAGGGAGTGATTACCATTCAGGCTTTTCGCGGAACTTTATCGCATTTCAACATGGCAACTCCTTTGGAAAGTATTTTATTTTCCTTGATGGGGATATTCATTACGATTCTAACCATCCTCTCCTTTATTGTAGCTATTCGACTAAAAAAACAAGAAGACGAACTCAACCCAGGACTCAAAGAAGCCATCTTTTGGGGAATTGTGATTATGGTATTTGCCAGCTTTATTGGTGGAATCATGGGCGCACTCAACTCCCATCAAATTGGTGGAGAAATGGGAAAAGAAGGCTTGAAATTTGTCAACTGGAGCACTCAGCACGGTGATTTACGCATCGCTCACTTTATTGGGATTCATGCACTTCAAATCCTACCACTATTGGGATATGCCTTGATAAAATTCCATTGGAATGAACAACGCGTTGTTCGTACTGTACGCGTAGCAAGTCTCATCTATTTTGTTATTGTAACGCTCGTTTTGGTCCAAGCATTAATGGGTCGACCTTTGTTTTAAGAATAATCCATACTCATTGCAATTTTTGCTTTTCAGTTTTCAAGAAAATTTCAAGTTCAGCTTGAGAGGGTAAAAGTGTTTTATATTGACTCACAAATAAATTCTGATCCATCCCCCCAAGTGCGTACTCAACAAGTTCTGTGTTTTGGTATGTGCACAGCAAGATTCCTATTGGAGGATTATCCGTAGATTCTTTTATGTTGCGCTTAAAATACTGTAGGTATGTATTGAGCTGTCCTGCATGTTCATGTTTGAAACTATCGATTTTTAGTTCGACCAATACATGACATTTTAATATTCGATTATAGAAAACAAGATCAATGAAATAATATTCACCACCGATTACAATTCGTTTTTGTTGACCTTCAAAGCAAAATCCATGTCCAAGTTCCAGCATAAAATATTTCAAGTTCGAAATCAACGCATTCTCCAAATCAGACTCTGAAGCCAACGTATCATCTGACAAGCCGAGGAAATCAAAAATGTATGGCGTTTTTAAAATATCTGTAGGACTTTGAGTTTCAACTTCAGTTTGAATTATATCTAGTACTTTACCTTTATTGTGAGCTCTACCCGTCCGTTCGTAGGTTAAACTGCCTATTTGCCTTTTGAGTTCTCTTACTGAAAGCGCAGATCGAATCGTCTGAATTTCATAAAAGTGACGTTGATCATTATTATCTAATTTCAACAATTCAACGAAATGAGAGAAAGACAGGTTTTCAATCAACCGTATACTATAGTCTATACTTTTTGATTTCACCTCAATCTTGAATGATGCAGACAGTGTCTGCATTGTTTCTTTTGGTAATTCGGATACCGTTGATAAGGTCTGTACTATTTCAGGATAAATAATGTAAAACTGCTTAAAGAGCTTGAGGTTTCTGGAGGATAATCCTTTTTGATTTATCCTATCTGCTAGGTGCTCTTCCAGTTTACTCCCATATTTGGCTTTATCATTTCCATTTTGTTCGTACTCGAAAATATACGCACCAATCAACCAATTCCGGATGGTTAATAATTTATCGATTGACTTTACGGTATGTCGATGAAAATGGTCGTTCGTTCGCCTTATTTGCGAAAGCAACTGAGAGAAATCAGCCTTCATGAATGTGTATGTTAGGTTAGTGTAAAAGGTTTACACTATTGAAGATAAGAAATAATTCAACACATTCCAATAGCTTTTGATGTGCCATTTCGTTATGACAAAGCAAGCTCCTTTTATTTTATCACAGTAACGCTAGTGATAATCCAAGCATTCATGGGGCGACCGTTTTTCTAATTGAGTTGCAGTTTGCGCACGTATGTATTCTCTCCCGTATTCAATTCAATGAAATAAGTTCCTTGAGTAAGATTACTTACCTGAACGTCATGTACTCCATGAACAGGGGTGAATTGCTCATAAACTGTTCTTCCTTCCAGATTGCGGATTTTGAATCGATACTCCCCTTCCATTTTGATGGAGAACTGACCGCTGGATGAAGGATTCGGATATACCAAGATATCTGCATCCAAATCATTTTCCGAAACA
>JBFHGY010000070.1:0-9352 GCA_041582905.1 Crocinitomicaceae bacterium
CTCGGTTAACGCGCTTCTGTACTTCTGGAAAGCAGTCCCTTTGATTGTGTAGAAATCGTCCTCAATGGTGTTGGTTCCCGCATCTTTTGTACTAAAACTGGAAAGTACTTTCGTTACTTCTGATGCGATACATTCTTGTTCAGAAGACCACGCTTGTAACAATACATTGAGATCTTTAAAATCACATTTATATTGATCTTCGAGTAGTTCATCAAACTCCTCCACATTGATTCCAAGTACTTTTATGTCAAACGGAAGACTAAATCGTTGCTTTAAATTGGTGAGTTCTTCGAAAACGTCATCGTAGAAATAACCTTGATGCCCCTCAATTCTGAAAAAGTTATACGCATCCAGGGTATATTGCAATGGATTCGCAATTGGAGGATTATTTGGGTATGCAAGCGCTTGTCGGTATCCCAAGATTGATTTGTATCGGTTGAAGTTTCGTTTATCGAAGTCCCAACTTTTCATCAATTGATTGGTAAATTGATAGTAGAACGGAACCGCTCGTTTTGCCAGAGGAACACGAACATTCGATGGTGTTATGCGAATCGTTTCAGATACAAAGCGTTTACGATCCATGAATCCATTGGTGCTCACCATTGTGAGAATTCGCGCGAGAACCGACTCAAAACGTCCATTTCCATCATTTGTATCTAACAAAATTGGTGATTTGTGGAATTTGTGGCGGTAGGTAATTTCCTCTCCCGTTTCGATCAATCTACCGAGGAGTAAATGCTTTGGAAACGCAGCAATATTCGGACAACATTCACTATAATTCTGAAGGAACAACTCTTTTAATTCGTTGTATGAATCAGCTAAATCCTTCAAGAGATCGTATTTGTATTGGAACAACACGAGATTCGTACTCGATGACGGCGAAAAAAGTCGAGATATATCATTCTTAAACTGGTTTGCCTGCTGTCCTTTTCCTAACGCATTCAGAATTACTGAAACTCCCATGTATAAACTGGAAACGCTTTCCTTGATAAATTGCTCGCTTTGATATGCTTCAGCAAGTGCTGTAATGTTTTTCGTATTCGCATCATCCAGAATAACACGAGGAACATACACCGTTTTTGCTTCGAGGTAAGCTTCCAGTGTTACGTAACTATTGAACAGCTCGTCATTCTTGGTAATTCTTTTAACATTATCGAGGTCAACCAGTAAAACACGTAGTTTATTGACTTGCTCAATTCCCTGATTATCACAATTAATCGTTACACAATTATCCGCTTCCTTCGGGTAGCACTCCAGATAGAACAGAGCGATTTTATCCTGTAGGTCGAGTTCCGACAAGTTTTTATCTCCATCTTGCTTGTCTTGCTCGGAAACCACTTCGATGAGCGGAATAATCTCAAAATCTGAGGCGCTATTGAGTTTATTGAAATGCGGATTGTAATTGACTTTTTCTCCTGTGTACGGGCGATAATATTTGTACGTAATGCTGTCCGCTAATACATTTTCTATTTTCGATGCCGTCTCCTTTTTTTCCACTAAATGGATTAAGTCTCCGTCGGTTGTCACACCTGCACCTCTTCCAATTGTGATATGGTTATTCGCGGGATTCGTTTTTAATTCGAAGCCACATGCAATTCCCACACCGCTCAAGCAAATTCGACTCAATCGATCTTGTTCATCGAAGTATTCGAGAAACTCATTGAGTTGACCATCGGTTAGGATTTGATCTTTAGCAAAGGAGTGATAGGAAGTGGTTAAATCGGTTAATTTTTGCGCCATGATTTCTTGTGTTATAGTGATCCAAGGTTCGTTCTGCCTAGTATTATTTTCCCTTCGAGGTCTTCATCGCTTTCGCAGTCATGAAGTCTGCCTACTGGGTGTAATGTGTATAAATCGAATAAAATTGTTTTGAGGTCAACGCGTGTTTCTTTCTTGATAGATACACCCGATGTTTTATTTGCCTTCAGTTCTTCGAGGTACTTTTTGTATGCTTCTTCCAGTACCATTAACTGATTGATTTCTCCTTCTTCGAGCTCGTAATTATCTCTCTGACCGATCCAACAAATGCGCGGAACAATGTGTGCTGGCAATTCAGCTTGAATCATCAACTCCATGTATGCTCTGAAGTCGGGATCGCTAAATCGTTGCGTATACCCAGGAAGCACCACGCTCACTTTGAAGGAGTACGGATCCATCGAGCAGCAATCGTTGCAGTCTTCGATACAAACTGGAAGAAACTGCTCTAAATCCGCATCGTTATCGTGAATGTCAGGCATCAAGAATACATGTTCAATCGTAAACATCCCTTCTTCACTAAAATCTTTCTTTAAGTATTCAATGATTTCAATGATGTGCTTTTCGAGGTCTTCCAGTGTCTCATCCCATTCAGCGAAAATTCCGATGATTTCAAATTCTCCTGCTGGATTCAATCTCGATTTGTCTATCACGTTGAACTTGTACTGTCCGTCAGGTCGTTGATAAATCACAATGTTATCAATGATCTCTTTGTGTTTCACACCATTTTCGAAGGCTTTTTTTACGTTTTCGATATCGGTATTGACCAACTTACGAATTGCCATATACAGTTCTTTGCTTGCTGTAGATGATTCCTCAAAGCCGATGGCCGAATTCAAGATTTTCACTCCGTGATGCGTACGGATGCGCCACATGTATCGACCTGTGGTAGACGCTGGTGGAATATAGACTTCCGCAAGGGATCGAGATAAGTTTCTTCGATTGTAATTTCGGATGCCAGCCAATCGTGCAATTCTCTTTTGTGAACCAGCCACATTGGAGGTATCCCATACATCGCCATATACGTTGTACCCTGTTCCGCGTGAAGCGCCAAACTCAACATACTCGCTCAAGAATTGCTCTTTTGAATACAAGACCATTTCATCTGAAACACTTCCGTATAATTCGCGCATCAAGAAGGTATATTCACTAAAATTTTCAGCGAATCGAGCCAAGAGATGGTCTAGAATTGCATTTCTTCTTTCAATGTTACTGTCTAGGTCTTGAAACAGTCGTTTCGCGAGCAAAGGATCATTATCCATTGGGTAATCCTCCACTAGTTTATCGAAATCCTTTACATCTTGAATCGCCTGTGTGAAGTAGGTCGGAACCACTCCCGTCTGAATCGAAAGTAGATCTTTCACCTTCGACAAATGAGCAAAATAGGAAGCCAATACCTGATCAAAAAATGAGAGATATCCCTTTAATTGAAGTGCTTGTGCCTTTCGAGCTTCGCTCGCATTGGGAGGTAAACCAAATGGACTAATTCCATAGGTTTCTGGAAGTTCATTCTGGATTGTGGTTGTTTCTCCCGTGTCAAAATATTGTCCTCTTTTCACCGAAAGCTTTCGATCCAATCCAGCGAGCGCTTTTTTCTCCAAACGCTTCTTTTTCAAATCTTCGCGATGTTTTGCCACACGTGTATCATTCACAGTAATTGGAAGAATGTCTTTCACATAACTAAATGAACTCACTGTGCAACAGCCTTTACTCTCATCCTTTTTCGTAGAGCATAACACGGGTTTCGTGTATGGAGCAATGTCAATTACCCAATTGGAACCATCTTTATTCTTCTGACAATCTTTGATAGTGATATCGGAAATGAGTTTCACCCCTTCTATCTCCATGATGACCTTTACCAAGTCAGATAATCGTACTTCTGATCGCAAATCTGCCTTTTCGAGTTCTTCTGGATCTACGAATCCTTTTTCGAGGTATGGACCTTCAAAAATTTCATCTGTACGGTAATTTCGATCCAACATTTCTTTAAGAGAATGATGCTGAATCTCTGGGGCAAAATAATGATCGATGACATCTAATACTTTTGCGTGTACCAAATCCTCGTCAACAGATTTCTCTAATTCAATATTGGCACACACTCCGATCGGGTGCTCCTTCACCGGAACAATTTCCGCCAAATCTTCGCACAAATTTCTGTTGCTGTAATAGGCGGTCTTAATTTGTTTATTGATCCATTTTTCTGTTACCAGATCACCATTTTTTCGCTTGGCTGAGAGATCATAATCCACAATGACTTTGTTCAATCCTCTGATGCGAATTTGCTTCTTCTCTTCATCAGAAGGATTTCCAAGCACTTCATCACTAAAGGCAATTTTGCTTCGTTTACAATCGACGTGCAACATTCGTTCGTATGGTACAATCCATGAATTTCTCACCCCTGGAATATCCGAAAACAACTTTCGATAATCGAGTGCATTTGTCGCCTTACTCGGAAGAATCTCATGTGCTTGATTAAACTGTTTAGAAAGATTCAAATCATCTTCTGAAGCGATCAGGCTTTCAATTGGCAGTTTCATGCGATTCGCCAAGTCTGTGATCGCATAGGCCAGCGTTTCCAAAAAGGTGACACCCGGATCGTGATCATTCAAGTCACTCCACAAACTTCCTCCCATCGACTCGATGTATTCAACTCCTGTTGACTTCAAAAAAGCGAAATCGAGATCATCTTGAGATGAGACGTCCTTTGAAATTTTTATATGCTTAATTTCCTTTAACATTCTGCTTCAATTGTTGAATCGGTTGTTGCCTTGTCGGGCAATGAATTGATGGTATGTTGTTCTGCAGACACCAAAATAGATTTTGGATTTGCAGGTCGTGCGTTCTTCGTTGGTTCGCCTAATTTTCCTATTTCCCCTACTTCCATCACGATGGATGATATGTAATCGACATACGGCAAGCGCTCGACAAAATCGATCAATACGCTTCGGTGCAGCGTGATTCCGAACTCGACGTTTTTCGCTTCATCGTATGCCCAGGGTGAAAGAAACTTCTTCAAGTCCTCATTCAATTCTAGTTCGTACAAGGTTCGGTCGTACTGACTGTAAAATTTCACATCAATGATGATCTTCACCTCTTGATAATTCGGATTGATTACATCGAGGTTCACGTGTAGCGAAGTGAGTTTCGCAACATAGTTTTTAATCTTGTTCAAGTAAGCTGTGCTCACTCTCGGTTGGAGAATATTGAATAGATTCTTATTCACCGTATCTGGAACCACGACCAAGGTCACGCATCCTGCTGCTAAATAGGATTTTGCATTGGTGTGATTGAGGCATTTCACTCGATAAATGTCTGGGAACTCTTGAAGTACGATACTCTCGTAATCCCACAACATGATCGCCCTATTCTTGTGACGAAGTCGTTCACTCACCCGTTTGTAGTACGACGCATCATTCTCCGCAGGTTTCCCATTAAATGAGTTGTACGGCTGAAGCACAGACTTTACTGAAGCTTGGCGCTCCTCTAGCTTGGCGATTGTTTCCGCAGGAAGTCCATTCTCTAGGTGTGATAGTTCATTATCATTATCTACAAAAGTGGCCATTGCTCCTTGCGCTCGAATATCCAATACGCGACAAACCGCATCGTAGGACTTTGGCATCACCGCTTTGATCCAGAACAGTCCCTTCTCCAATTGTCGATTATCATCGGTCGCCTCTTTTGGAATTTCAAGGCGAACCAATCCTGAACTCAAGAAGTTATCAATTTCATTCATTTTGATAGCCGTAGAATTCAACTCTTGCCAGAAATCTGAACACAGTACTTCCCAAGTTACTTCCTCATCGCCAAAAGACTCAGCCAATGGATTTTCACTTCCTTCGAGAAGCTGAACATACAATGAAACCGTTTGAAGGTTATCTGCATTTTCCAATCCAATGTACAGTTCCCCTCCTCTTTCAATTTGAGGAGTCAAAGAGCATTTTTTCGATTGAGCATTGTGTACAGAGCGGAGATAATCGTGCTCCATCATCTGACCAAAAGGAAGCTCATGGAAAAGTGTCATTTTTCGATCCTCGTAGTCTTCCTCAGAACTTCCACTTACCGAAAGGGTTTCACTGGCCGTGTAGCCCACAATAATTTCCTGGCAAAAAGGTGTATATGGCTTATTCGGAATCAATTGATTTTTATCCTTACTTGATAAGGCCACAGCGTACAACTGAGGATACATATCGTGTAAGAAAGAAGTATTCAATGACAAGCGAACTGGTCCTGCTGTTTCATCAACGCCAGCAGGATTAGCCAGCTCAAAAACGCATTCATACTCAATTCCATCATCCGTTCCACCACCATTCAAGTCAGCATCTTGAAACAGCGCTACTACCTCTTCTCCTTGAGTATTCTTGACACGTTTCCATTGATTATTGGATTTCACGTATGTTGCGCCTTTGAAGTGGTCGTCTCCTTTTACAATGGGATTCTTACCCGCTGTGTTTAATGTCCGTAACTCTGTAACTGAAGGCTGCTCTAATCCACCTTCAGTTGGTGAATCTTCCTTAATATTGACAATCTGCGAATTTGAATAAACATATCCTGAAATATTGCCAATGAGCTGAGCCTGGTATGCTTCATACCACTTTTTGAATCCGACAGATGGCGTATTTTGCCATCTAATTTCCACATTAACAGACGACCATTTTTTGCGGAAGATTTCACTGTGATCAATCACCAAATTCGACCCTACAACAGGCGTAGTTGAAAATGGATACATTGGTTTGGTTGGGTTGAGCTTTCCGATATCCGAATCGAGTACCAGCTGTCTCATTCCTTCAACCACTACATTAGCTTCTAATGAATTCATGGTCTGAGAGAAAGCCGCATATACTTTTGCTCCAGCTTCTGAATTCACATCCGTCATGAAACGGAAAATGGGTGTGGTGCTGTCGTAACTCCCTAAGTGAACCTCTTGGTTATATGAAGCTGTTGCTTCATCCTTGTAGTCCAACTTCACATACAAATTGGCTTGTTTACCCGAAACTTTCGTTTCGTAGGTTAAGTCATTGGATGCTATTTCTATTAGAGGAATTGGTCCCTCCCATTTGTTTTCTGCCGTGTAATAGACATCTATCGCCTGCGCCAATTCCTGATAACTGGGTATTTCTTTAATTAACTCTTCAAACTCAACGGTGAACTGAATATGGCGCTCACCTTCCGATAAATCAAGGATGTCTGCCGCAACTGAGAAACCAATGTTCGCTTTTGGCAAAGATGCTCGTTCCAAAATCTTATTTGGATCTGTTTCATCTTGATAATACCCAAAAGGAAGCCAAGAAGGATCTTCTTCGAGCAATTCTTCACCCTGACCATCCAACGAATTGGCTACACTTGAGGAACGCATGTAATAATCTCCGCCGGGATCATCGTCTTTATTTGGGTGATAATACAAGTTTTTCAGCTGAGCTACCTCAATTTTATTGGCTGCCAACTCCTCTGTTAATTCATAGATTCGTTTCAGTCCATTCGCATCTTTTCCTCCATCCAGACCGAGTCCTTTCTCCAGTTTGAGATGATCAAAACTTTTGGCCAACTCGAACACCACATACGCGCTGTCACTTTGAGCAGGAATACGATCAATTTTGAGTACCTCGGAATAGAAGAAGTCTAAGTGACGCTTTGTAATTTTATTAAAGCGATCTTTTGAGAAATCGAGTAGACGTAGAAAACAGATGAATAACGTGAGGTGAGGCGTTAAACTATTGGACTCATCCAAATTTCCCAACAACTCCTCCAGATCGTCATTTTCCTTGAAGAAACTTTGCCAATCCCCATCAGAAATTTTGCTATTCTCCTCGTTGAAGTAGTTGACATGCTTTGCGAAGTTATATGCAAACTTCATCCATTCTTCCACGCCAAAATCCATCAACTTCACAGAATCAGGATCTAGCGCTAGCTTATTCCGCAAGAGCTGATCTGTTCCTTTTCGTTGAAGAACGCCTGTAATTGTATTGCACTTTTCGCTCATCTACTGATGTTTTTAAATATCTGTTGCCTCTCCGCGGTAGAATGGATACACAAGATTTCGTCGTGTATTCGTTGATCGAATCCGATAATTCAGTTCTATCAGTAATTCTCCTTCGAGGTCGTTATTTTCATTAATCTGTACTTTGTCCAAGTCAATTCTTGGTTCGAAATAGAGGATGGCCGTTTCGATTAAGTCTGCCACGTAGGTTTTCAGTGTCAGGTTGAGTGGAGAGAAAATCAAATCATCCAAATTACATCCGTACAGAGGGTTCATAACTCTTTCTCCTGGACGCGTGGACAATAGAATCATCAAACTTTCGTGAATATCCTCCTCATCCGAAACAAGGGCTACCTTATTCGTTCGCTTCTCGAATCGTGGAGGGAAGCTCCAACCCGTTCCTAAAAATGACGTAAAATCTTCCATGTTTTCTTAACCTATTAATACAGTGGGTTCCCCTAAAACGATCGTTCCTCCATGCGCTGTGGAATCTCCCATTCTTGCGGCAGGCATTCCACCAATTAGAACAGTTCCTGATCCCGCTACAATTGAATCGGGCGGTCCTGTGCATGTTGCCATGTCCCCGACTTTCGCTGCTGGCATTCCTCCGATGAGCACAGTTGGTTCTCCCGGAGGTAAAATAGGCCCTCCCACGTGTGGAACTGTTCCTGTCACCATCGGACAGACATGCATATCGTTTATTCTTGCTGCTGGTGCTCCCATTTTCTTTAATTTATTTGAACCAATGAACCTTTTAGTACGGCAATGGCGCTTGTCGAAACCTCCGCTC
Source organism: Crocinitomicaceae bacterium (assembly GCA_041582905.1). Taxonomy (GTDB): domain Bacteria; phylum Bacteroidota; class Bacteroidia; order Flavobacteriales_D; family Crocinitomicaceae; genus UBA4466. The sequence continues at coordinate 8,520 of JBFHGY010000070.1, forward strand.
CAGCAGATCCTTCAGCTTTGAACTCAGCGTTCGCTGTAATCCCAACATTCATTCCTTCAATATTCACATCTCCTGTTGCTTTGATTCCAATGTCTCCTGCACTTTCAATGATGATTCCACTGCTATCCATTGTGATGATATTCGAATGATCATCTTCGATGGTAATAACATCCGCATCTTCATCCATGGTGAACTTTTTCCCTGCCGGTGTTTCGATTGTTACCGAGACTTTATCGTCATCGAACATGAGTTTCATTTCACTTCTGGTCACAAAACCTTTTTCGTGATTATCATCTGCTGCGGTAATTGGCGCAGGTTTCGCGCTACTGTGCAACATTCCCAATACTACGGGATCATTTGGATCTTCGTTGATAAACCCGACAATGACCTCATCCTGGATTTCAGGGCGGAAGAATGAACCTCTGTTCTCCCCTGCATCTAACGTTGCTACACGACACCAAATCCCTTGTTTATCGCCATCAACGATGGGTAAATTCACCAGAATTCTATCCTCTCCATCTGGATCTTCTTCCAATTGAGAAACAATTCCAATGTGTAAACCTTTTATCGCAGGCAGTAAGCCAGCCGCAGGTGGTGTATTAATTTCAAAGCACTCTGAAAACCATTTCGGATCCAAACCAAATTGAGCATCTACCGTCCAATCGCCATCACTGATTGTGTGCATGACACCTGTCACATAGATTTTCCCATTGAAACGTTCACCTACGCCTTCCAAATTCAAGGTTGTATTCGGTTTTACTCCAGCGATTCCCTGAAATTTCACTCTACCTCTTACTTTGGACAATTGCTGATACAACATCGTAGCATCCGAC
>JBFHGY010000071.1:0-9346 GCA_041582905.1 Crocinitomicaceae bacterium
ATCATTTTTTATCGGTTAAACGAAGTCCGATTTCAGATACGCTCTTCGTGGTTCAACGAAGAAGCAATGGACTTCGCTACTTGGATACGAATGGTCGATTAATGCCAAAGGAAATGACACGTTTCTTTAAGAACAAGGGGGACATGACGCAAGTTGAATGGAACAAGAATAAGTTACTGGTGAACCTAGATTACGAAGTAATTTCGGGTGAGACGCATTTTCAAAAATTGCTGGACAATGATATCTTTTTCAGTAAGGAGAATAAGCAGTACACCATTTACACGAGTGAAGGAATTCAATTAGGGGAAGTTCCTCTTCGTCCAGAAGAAGTGTGGTTCGAAAAGTATGTGAAGGTCAAATCTCGTGGAAAATTAGGAGTGTTGTCCGTGGACGGAGATACACTCATCCCATTTCGCTATAAAGAAATTGATCAGCTAGGAGATTACATTTTCGCACAAGATCGTTCGGATAATTTGCTTTTTAATAGTGAATTGGAGCAGGTCGATAAACTAAAAACGTACACGGTTTTGGTCGATCCGTTAACAGGAAATTATGCGGAAATTCACGCCAACAAAGCGATTCTTCATTCCCCAACGCAAGGACGTTTAGCCTCTGTGAAAGGAACAAAATTCGAAAGATATCACAACGGATTTCTCATCGAAATGGGGAAACAACTAAAGGTCTTTTCTCCTGAAAAGGAACTAGTTTTTGATTTTGAACCGATTTCTCTTGAAGTAATGGATCAGAATGGATATCTCGTTGAAGACAAGGATAAAGTCACGCATTATTTTGATGAAAATTGGCAAGAAATCGAATTTGAAGAACCGCTAGGTCGAGTGAAATACGTAGGGAATGGATTGGCACTTTCTCGAACTCGAACTCATACCTTGCTTTTTGGAGGAGATCTCTCCGTGAAACTAAAAGCCAACACGCGAAACGTGGGAATGTATGAAAGTGGTTTTTTACTGACGGAAGCAAACAGACAATATCAATTCATTAATCTCGAAGGAGAGAATGAATTCAAGCGAACCTACAAAGAGGCAAAACCGTTCATAGCAAAATATGCTACGGTAAAAGAAAAGGACGGTTGGACCATCATCGATCGCAAAGGGAATTATCAGGTATTACCGGGCTTTGACGAAATTACAGCGGAAAGCCCAACCATTTTTGCAACGCGCGCTCAACCACTTTTGGGATTGTACGATGCGCATGGGAATGAATTGATTCCTGCAGAATATCAACAGCTCAATTTTCTTCGAAATGATCTCATTCAAGGACGAAAAGACGGAAATATCTTCTACTTTGATCGCTCGGGAAAGCCCATTTTAATGGATTGAGAAATCCTTATCCTGCGCCGATTTCAAGACACGAAACATCCTAAAACTGCCAACTTTTCACGTCTGCTGTCAAATACTATGACATCGTGTCCTATTTTCCAAAATGGCAGTATCTTTGCCAAGTCATTTTCAAAATTAAAAGAACCAGGTATGTCTGAGGAAAAAGAGTTAAACAACCAAGAAGCGCAAGCGCAACAGAATGAAGAGGTGACTCAAGAAACGGTAGAGGCGAAAGAACAAGAGACGGCTGAGTCGGAAACTCCTCAAGAGCCAAGCTTTGAAGATAAATACAAGGAACTCAACGATAAATATTTAAGAATTCACGCAGAATTCGATAATTACCGCAAGCGAACAAACAAGGAGAAGCTGGACATCATCAGTACAGCAAATGCTTCATTGTTGAAGGATCTTCTTCCCGTAATGGACGATTTTGAACGTGCCATAACGAACAATGAAAAGGTAGAAGATGTCGCGAGTTTGAAAGAAGGATTTAACCTCATTTTCAATAAATTCCGCACAACGTTGGAAAACAAAGGTTTGAAGCCAATGCAGGCGGATGGAGAAGTATTCGACGCGGATATCCACGAAGCAATTGCCAACATTCCTGCTCCAAAGAAAAAGTTGAAAGGAAAGGTGATTGAAGCCGTTGAGAAAGGATACTATTTGAACGACAAAGTGATTCGCTACGCAAAGGTAGTTGTAGGACAATAAGTCAAGAAGTTTGAACTATGAGTGAGAAGAGAGATTATTACGAAGTATTAGGGTTATCCAAAAATGCAACCGAAGCCGAAATCAAAAAGGCGTATCGGAAAATGGCATTGAAGTTTCACCCAGACAAAAATCCAGACGATAAAGAAGCGGAAGAGAAGTTCAAGGAGGCTGCTGAGGCGTATGAAGTACTCAGTAATCCAGAGAAAAAATCTCGTTACGATCAGTTCGGTCATGCTGGCATGGGCGGAGGCGGAGGCTTCGGCGGCGGTATGAACATGGATGATATCTTCTCGCAGTTCGGTGATATTTTCGGTGGTGCATTCGGCGGTGGCGGAAGCTTCGGTGGAAGTCGCGGTGGATCACGCCGTGTGCGTGGTACCAACCTCCGTGTAAAAATGAAATTGACGCTTCAGGAAATAGCTGAAGGTGTTAATAAGAAAATCAAGGTCAATAAGCTGGTTAATGCGGAAGGCGTAACTTTCAAAACGTGCTCGAACTGTAACGGTTCTGGACGTGTAACACGTGTTTCCCAAACGTTCTTGGGAGCAATGCAAACGCAATCGGCGTGTCCTACCTGTCACGGAGCAGGAAAAATGATTGATAAAAAGCCAGCGAGTGCAGATGCAAACGGTTTAGAACGCAAGGAGGAAGTAATCGAGATTGATATTCCTGCTGGTGTAATGGATGGAATGCAGTTGAGCGTAACCGGAAAAGGAAACGCTGGACCATTCGATGGAGTTCCAGGAGATTTGATCGTAGTTGTGGAAGAGGTGCCACATGAGAACTTGCGCAGAGATGGCGATAATTTGCATTACGATGCTTATGTAAGTTTCATCGATGCGGTGTTGGGTAGCTCAATCGAAATTCCAACGATTTCAGGGAAAGCAAAAATCAAAGTAGATGCTGGAACGCAAAGCGGAAAGGTGTTGCGCTTGAAAGGAAAAGGAATTCCTTCGTTGCAGTCGTATGGAACAGGAGACCTCTTTGTACACATCAACGTTTGGACGCCTAAGAAAGTATCGAAAAGCGAAAAAGAGATGTTGGAGAAATTGCGCGAAAGTGAAAACTTCCAACCCAATCCAGATAAGCAAGACAAAGGCTTCTTTGAGCGAATGAAAGACATGTTCTAATACATGAAGTTCATTCAACAATACCAGAAAGGAACAGAGAATTTCTTTACCTACGTGCTCTCAGCAGTGTTTGTTTTTTTAGGACTGCTGCTGGGAAACATGTTGGTGTTGTTGTTAGCCCATTTTATGGGGGGAGGTATCTCAATGACGAACTCCGCCAATCCCTTTGTCAATTACGATACAAACACCCAACTCATCTTCATGATGTTACCGTTTGGGACGGCATTATTGGCCTTAGTGCTCAGCATTAAGTATGTTCACAGACGTCCCATTTTAAGTCTGTTTACAGCACGTTCAAAGTTTGATTGGAAGCGCTATTTCCTAGCATTTGGCGTTTGGATGCTTGTTTTGGTGGTCCTCATGACGATCGCCACTCTCACATCGGATCATATTTATTGGAACCTCGACGGTTCTACTTTTGTCATGTTATTGGCCATTTCACTCGTGATGTTTCCTATTCAAACGGCTGCGGAAGAAGCATTTTTTCGCGGTTGGCTGCTACAAGGTTTTGGACTTCGTTTGAAGCATGCAGGTTGGAGCATTTTGTTCACGGGAATCATTTTTGGACTCTTGCATGGCGCCAATCCTGAAGTGGATAAAATCGGGTATGGCGTTTTTGCCTTTTACATCATTTCGGGCATTTTTCTGGGAATAATTGCTCATTTAGATGATGGACTTGAATTAGGAATGGGGTACCACGCAGCCAATAATTTATTTGCAGCAGTTATTCTCACCAACGACTGGCAAGTGTTTCACACTGATGCTATGTTTATCGATACCGCGCCTCCCTCTTTCGGATGGGAAAACATTCTCACCTTAGCGATTATTCAACCGATCTTCCTACTGATCTTCGGGAAAATCTACAAGTGGAAGAATTGGAAAGCTCAACTGTTTAAGAGTTATATCGATAATCCTTCGGAAAACGATCGCTCCGAGAACCGTGAGTTGATAGATTAGCACGCGATTTTCAAACAATCTCACAATTATCTGTAAGGAAGTTTCATTGAAATCGTCTCAAGCACTAATGAAATTAATGTACTTTTAAGCTGAGTTCGATAGAAACTCGCGATCATTTCGTGGTGTAGCGTCAACTCTAGTTTTAAACCATTACATACAACAAATATGAAAACGTATTACGATCCAGACGACCTCAAAAAATTTGGTAACATCTCAGACTTTCAACCCAAATTAGGGAAGAAATTCTTCGATTATTACGGTCATGTTTTTCAAGAAGGAGCGCTTACTGCTCGTGAGAAATCATTGATTGCATTGGCAGTAGCTCATGCGGTTCAATGTCCGTATTGCATTGATGCCTACACGGAAGATACCATGGAGAAAGGATGTGACGAAGAACAAATGATGGAAGCTGTGCACGTTGCAGCAGCAATTCGTGGAGGGGCAAGTTTGGTTCACGGCGTTCAAATGATGAATAAATATAAAGACCTATCAATGTAATGGCAGTATTGACACACAAATCTCTGGCGGCGCAAAGTCACGAGTTATCAGAAGTAGATCGTCAACTTGAACTTCTCAGGAAGGCGAATTTGACACCTTTTCAAGACAAATTGGAAGAATCGGGACTCTTTCCGTTAACAACGACTAAACTGGATATCTTCCAAATCAATGTCGGAAAAATGTGTAATCAGGTCTGTAAACATTGTCACGTTGATGCAGGACCAGATCGAAAAGAGATCATGACGCGCGAAACGATGCAACTTTGCTTGGACGCGATTGATAAAACGGAATGTTCAACGGTGGACTTAACAGGTGGAGCGCCTGAAATGAATCCGGATTTTCGCTGGTTCGTGGAGCAATTATCTGCCAAAGGAAAGAAAGTATTGGTACGATGTAATTTGACCATTATCGTAGCGAACAAAAAATACAATGATCTTCCTGAATTCTTCAAGAAGCACAACGTAGAGGTTGTTTCTTCCTTGCCATATTTTACCTCAACAAAAACAGATGCACAACGTGGAGATGGTGTGTTCGAACGCAGTATCAAAGCCTTGCAAATGTTGAATGAAGTAGGGTACGGAGTAGAAGGATCTGGATTGACTTTGAATTTGGTGTACAATCCATCGGGAGCATTTTTGCCACCGGAGCAAGGGGCACTTCAAGCTGATTTCAAGAAAAAATTGAAAGATCGATTCGATATCGTGTTCAATGAATTGTTCGCCATTACCAACCTTCCAATTAGTCGCTACCTAGAGTATTTAGTAGCGAGTGATAACTACGAAGGATACATGGAAAAATTGGTGAATGCCTACAATCCATCGGCGGCGGAAAATGTGATGTGTAGAAACACGATTTCCATTGGTTGGGATGGCTACATTTTCGATTGCGACTTTAATCAAATGTTAGATTTAAAAGTGGCTACGAAAGGTCAACACTTGAAAGATTTCGATCTCGAAGGGTTGAACAACCGAAATGTTATCGTGAATCAGCACTGCTACGGATGTACAGCAGGTGCAGGATCAAGTTGTGGTGGTACGACCGCTTAATGATCAAAGAAATGCTAATCACCATGACGGCGGCGGTTGCTGCTAGTGGTAGCGTAACGAAATAAGTAAATCCCGTTTTGATTCCGACAAGCATCGGAGCAAAGCGGGATTTTTGCTTTGGAGAAATATGGATCGGCTGGTTTCGACTTCGCTCAACCGCCGTTCAACTTTATTACGACAAGCAATGCATCGCACGCGACCGCCGTTTGGCTTTATTACGACAAAGGCAATGCGCGCTCAACCTTTGTTCGATCTCACACTCGGTCTATACTCGGCGGCTGAGCGAAGTCGAAGCCCCGCCATAAGAGTAGCTCTCAGGCTGAGTGTGGTATTTTTAAGTACGCTGAGCGTGATGCATTGAGCTTGTCGAAATGGAGTCGAAGCCGAGTACACATTTTTTCAATTACCAAATCATTCAATCTCTCCAATCTTTCCTATCTTCACACCACATGAATACCATTCTAGACATACGAAATATCAGCAAGTCATTTTACAAAAAAGTGGCGCTCGATAACGTTTCGTTGACCGTCCAAAAAGGCGAAATCCTTGGCGTGATGGGACCCAACGGAGCTGGAAAAACGACGATGATCCGCATCGTGAATCGAATTGTATCGCCCGATTCGGGTTCGGTTCGTTTTGACGGTGATCTCATGACAGACCGCGATCTCTTTCACATTGGCTATTTGCCGGAAGAACGCGGATTGTACCGAGGAATGAGCGTGGAAAAACATGCTTTGTTCTTGGCGCGACTTCGTGGTTTATCCAAAGCGGATGCCATGTCAAAAATCGATTATTGGTTCGATCGTTTCGACATAAATCCTTGGCGGAAAAAGCGAATCGAGGAACTCTCGAAAGGAATGGCGCAAAAAGTTCAGTTCGTATGCACGGTATTGCATGAACCCAAATTGTTGATTCTCGATGAACCCTTCAGTGGTTTTGATCCAATGAATGTGGAGCTGATCAAACAAGAGTTGATCGAAATGCGTTCCAAAGGAAAAACGATTATGTTGTCTACGCATAACATGAAAAGTGTGGAGGAGATTTGTGATCGCGCCGTATTGATTAACAATGCAAAGAAAGTCGCAGAAGGATCCGTTTCGGAATTGCGAGAGGCACAAAAAACAGGATTGTACGCTGTGCGTTTCAAAGGAAACATGATCAGCTTTGTCAATGCACTTTGGACAGGATTTGAGCTCGTCGATAAGCGAGAGCTAGGCGATAATCGCTTTGAGGTGAAATTGGCCATGCGTGGCGAAAGTACTTTCGATGATCTACTCAGTGTGTTGATCGGACAAGTAAAGATCGAAGCGGCATGGGAAGCACTGCCATCGATGCAGGATGTATTTATCCAGATTGTTCAACCTAAGAAAACAGAGGAAGCATGAAAATTACAGGGTTGATCGCATTGCGCGAATTCAAAGAGCGAATAGGAGCGAGATCATTTCTTTTGTTCTCCGTATTGGGACCTTTACTCGTTTTGGGTTTGGTGTACGTGCTTTTCGCATTGGGAGGACAGACGAAACAACATTGGAAGGTACTAATTGCCGATCACGGTGGATTGTTTGAGAATAAAATTCTGGCGGGAGAAGATAACGCAGTCACGTATTATTTCGCGGATGGAGTGATTGAATTGGACGAATTCAAGGATGGGAAAAAGTACCAGGAATTCGACGCCATGTTGGAAGTGAACGAAAAGGTACTTACGAATAAAACAGGATTCCTTTTCTATCGAAATAAGCCATCCACGCGCATGCAAACGCGGATTCAATATCACTACGAGAGAAGATTAGAGGAAGTATTGGTGGAGCGTTTTACAGATATGTCACTCAAGAAATTCCGATCGATCAAACAGCCAATTGGGGTTACCTTTCGAGATCTCAACGATCCGTTCGGACAAGCAAGCGACATGACGGGATGGGCTGGTTTCTTCTTCGGAACACTCATTTTCCTATTCATCTTCCTATTCGGAATGACAATTTTACGCAGTGTGTCGCGTGAGAAAAGTAACCGCATCGTGGAAGTACTCTTGGCGTCTGTTTCTCCCAATCAACTGATGATGGGGAAAATCATAGGAATTGGTTTCGCGGCCTTTTTACAGTTCGTTGTATGGATTTTCGTCATCGGTTTAGGCTTGTACTTTATGCGTGAGAACCTCTTTCCAGATGTGCTCGATGCATCAACCATGAACATTAAGGAAATGATCCTCGATGCCAATGATGCTTCCTATCAGGAGAAATTCTACGCAGCACGCGAATACAACGAGTTTGTCAATTTGGTGTACGAGCGCATTCAGTTTGCCAATACCTTAGTATTCTTCTTCTTATTCTTCGTGGCAGGATACTTCTTCTACGGAGCAATCTTTGCAGCTGTGGGAGCAACAATGGGATCGGAAAGCGATGGGCAGCAGTTTGTAATTCCGATTGTGATTGTGCTGTGTCTTTCGTTGTATGCGGGCTATTACACGATGAATTATCCCGAAAGTGGATTGTCTACTTTTTGGCATTATTTCCCATTCACAGCACCTGTTGTCGTGATGGTGAAACTGTACCAAGGATATGCGCCAGGACATCAATACGAGATATATTTGGCACTGTTGACCTTAATTGTTTCTGCTTTTGCGGTCTTGGCGTTGGCATCACGTCTGTACAAAAATGGCATTCTGCAGTTCGGGCACCGCGTCCGATTAAAGCATATTTTTAAGTGGATGAAACAGACATGATATGTGGTAAGTAGTAATTGACAAGGGAGTCGGTAACTTCAATCTGTTAATAGCAGATGTAGATGCTGACTCGTTGCTGCGAAGTATTTGCACCACGAAATAGCAGCGCAAGTAACACTTCGTAATTCAATTACCAACCACATCAATTTTTTTCATCACACACGATAAAAACATATCTTTAACGTGAGTTCGTGATAAGAAAAACATTCATTGCATGCGTAAAGCTGTCATCGACATGGGAACCAATACCTTCAACCTGCTAATAGCAGACGTCGATGCTGATTCCTTTAGAATGAAGTACGCCACCAAAGAACCTGTTCTTCTCGGGATGGGAGGAATCAACGACAATCGCATTTCAGAAGAAGCCATGGCCCGAGCACATTTGGCAGTGAAGAAATTCATGCGAACGTGCAAGGCATTTGAGATAGTCCCCCAGAATGTAATCGCCATTGGGACATCAGCACTGCGAGGAGCTGCCAATTCGGATGAGTTCGTTTCTAGCATGAAGCGTGTTTTTGGTATTGACATTCAGATCATTTCGGGAGAAGAGGAAGCGAACTACATCTTCAAAGGAGTGAAGTGGACCTATGATTTTGCGCAACGTGGAGTGATCATGGACATCGGTGGAGGAAGCACCGAGTTCATAGCCGCGAACGCTGATGGAATTGATGAGGTCGTGAGTTTAAATATTGGCGTTTCCCGTGTGTACCAGCATTTCGATCATCCCGAAACCTATTCTTCGGAGCTACAATCGGAAATTTTATCCTATTTCGATCAATGTCCACAGGCGGAAATGACGAATTTCAAGGCGGACACCTTAATTGGAGCGTCGGGTAGCTTTGAGACCTTTTACGAAATGATTTTCGAATCGGAATGGGAGGCAGCGCCCAGAACAGTGGAACTTCCCATGAATGAACTGATGCGCGTCCTCGATTGGTCCATTGCTTC
>JBFHGY010000072.1:0-9305 GCA_041582905.1 Crocinitomicaceae bacterium
AATGCGTGATCACAATAGAAGCATTTTTATCACTCTTCAATGTGTTTACACCGTTGGCAACGATACGAAGCGCATCGATATCCAAACCAGAATCCGTCTCATCAAGGATGGACAATTTAGGCTCCAACATCGCCATTTGGAAGATCTCATTACGTTTCTTTTCTCCTCCAGAGAATCCTTCGTTTACACTTCGAGATGCCAATTTAGCGTCCAATTCAACCAACGCTGATTTCTCACGAACTAATGCCATGAACTCTTTGGCAGAAATCGGATCTTGTCCTTTGTGTTCACGAATTTCATTGATTGCAGTACGCAAGAAATTGATGTTTGACACACCTGGAATTTCAACTGGGTACTGGAATGCTAAAAACAAGCCCTCACGAGCACGGTCCTCTGTGTCCATGTCGAGCAAATCCTCTCCGTCGAAGTCAACAGACCCTTCCGTTATCTCGTAATCTTCACGTCCTGCCAATACAGAAGCGAGTGTACTCTTTCCGGCACCATTCGGTCCCATAATCGCGTGTACTTCTCCAGCATTCACAGTAAGGTTCAAACCTTTTAGGATTTCTTTGCCGTCGATTGAGGCGTGTAAGTTCTTAATTGTTATCATTCTACTTCGTTATTTCTTTGAGTCTCATTTCTAATTCGCTCAATTTCCTAATTAGGAAGCATGAGCAATGGGTGATTGAGCGGAGTCGAAATTATCCGACACTTCCTTCCAAACTAATCGTTAATAATTTTTGTGCTTCAACGGCAAACTCCATTGGTAATTGGTTCAATACTTCTTTGCAGTATCCGTTTACGATCAAACCGATTGCTTTTTCTTCACTAATTCCTCGTTGAAGACAGTAGAAAATCTGATCTTCTCCAATCTTGGAAGTGGTTGCTTCGTGTTCAATTTTTGCGGAACTGTTTTTACACTCGATGTAAGGGAAAGTATGTGCACCACACTCATCGGTCATCAAAAGTGAATCGCATTGAGAGAAGTTGCGGGCGTTTTGGGCATTCTTGTGAATTTGAACCAATCCACGGTACGAGTTTTGCGATTTTCCAGCGGAAATACCTTTGGAGATAATCGTGCTTTTCGTTCCCTTCCCAAGGTGAATCATTTTCGTTCCGGTATCTGCTTGCTGGTAGTTATTCGTCACGGCTACGGAATAAAATTCTCCCACCGAAAAATCACCTTTTAAAATGCAAGATGGATACTTCCATGTTACAGCAGAACCTGTTTCTACTTGCGTCCATGAAATTTTTGAGTTCGTTCCGCAAATTCCACGCTTAGTTACAAAGTTGAAAACTCCTCCTTTTCCGTTTTTATCACCAGGGTACCAGTTTTGAACGGTTGAGTATTTGATTTCTGCATTGTCCTTTGCGATCAATTCGACAACTGCTGCGTGCAATTGGTTCTCGTCGCGCTGTGGGGCAGTACATCCTTCCAAGTAGGAAACATACGAACCTTCATCTGCTACTACTAATGTACGCTCAAATTGTCCTGTTCCTCCTTGATTAATTCGGAAGTACGTGGATAATTCCATTGGACAACGTACTCCTTTTGGAATGTAACAGAAAGAACCATCTGTAAAAACAGCTGAGTTCAAGGCTGCGTAAAAATTATCGGTAGCAGGAACAACTGTCCCCATGTTTGCTTTCACCAACTCTGGATATTCCTGAACTGCTTCTGAGAAAGAACAGAAGATAATTCCTAGCTCCTTCAATTTTGCTTTAAACGAAGTGGCAACGGAAACGGAGTCCATTACGAAATCAACGGCAACACCAGTCAAACGTTTTTGTTCTTCGAGAGAGATCCCCAATTTCGCCATGGTTTCTTTCATCTCGGGATCAACATCATCCCAACTCTCGTACTTTTTCGTTTGGTTTGGCGCCGAATAATAGGCGATATCCTGAAAATCGGGTTTCTTGTAATTGACGTGTGCCCATTCTGGCTCCGTCATTTCAGACCAAATTTTGAATGCTTTCAATCGGTATTCCAACAACCACTCTGGCTCTTGTTTTTTCGATGAAATTAATCGGATAATGTCCTCGTTGAGACCTTTTGGAATGGTATCAGCTTCAATATTCGATGTGAAACCGAATTTGTACTCCTGATTTTCGAGGTCTTGGGCGAGTTCGTTTTCTGTGTAATTTGCCATGATTTTACTTAGATTGAAAATGATTCACCACATCCACATGTGCGTCCTGCGTTTGGGTTTACAAACACAAATCCTTTTCCGTTCAAGCCTCCTGAGTAGTCCAAAGTTGTTCCGATCAGGTAGAGGTAACTTTTCTTGTCCACAACAACTTTTACACCGTTGTCTTCAAATGCTTTGTCATCTTCGAGCTCTTCGTTGTCGAACTTGAGTTGATACATCAAACCAGAACACCCTCCACCTTCAACACCAACTCTGATGAAGTAACCTTTCTGTCCTTCTTCTTCCATCAAGCGAAGTGCCTGATTTTTTGCTGAATCTGTAACTGTGATCATATCTATGTAACTTATTAGGAACCTTATCTTTATTTAGATTTATTTTAAATAAGAATAGGTTTCAACTGCAAAAATACCAAATTTGTGGTATTGGTACAAGGTTTTCAATTAAGTATCTGGAAAAAGTAATTGTGAGTGACTTGATTCGAATTAGTCCCAGTTTGCTAACTTTGTTCGAAAGCTTACGTGCATGAGAATTTTTCAAGGTTTTGATCAGTTAATGGAAATTCCAAATCCTGTTTTAACGATTGGTACGTTTGATGGGGTGCATGTAGGACATCAGAAGATTATCCAGCAATTAAATCGTGAGGCAGAAGCCATCGGTGGGGAGTCGGTTCTTTTTACCTTTTATCCGCATCCGCGTATGGTCTTGTATCCAGAGAGTCATGGTTTGAGGTTGATCCAAACCCAAGCGGAAAAAATGGATAAGCTGCGACGAATGGGCTTGCAGAATGTAATTGTTCATCCATTTACGAAGGACTTTTCTCGTTTAACGGCTGTTGAGTTTGTGCGTGATTACCTAGTGAATCGACTCAAAGTGAAGAAGTTGGTGATTGGATATGACCATCAGTTTGGAAAGAATAGAGAAGGTTCGATTGATTTTTTGAAGGACGTAGCTCCAGTTTATGGGTTTGATGTTCAGGAAATCAGTGCTCAGGAAATTGACGAGGTGAACATTAGCTCAACCAAGATCCGAACGGCTATTTTGGAAGGAGAAATGAAACTGGCTGAAACGTATTTGGGCGAGCCGTTTGAATTGCATGGAAAAGTGGTGCAAGGAAATGCGATGGGACGATCAATTGGGTTTCCGACAGCTAACTTGGATATTGAGAGCGATATTAAATTGATACCGAAACTGGGAGTGTACGCAGTAAATGTCGTATTGGAAGATGGTAGCTTCAAGGAAGGAATGATGAATATTGGCGTTCGACCGTCTATTGCGAATCACGATGATCTTTCGATCGAAGTAAATCTATTTGATTTTAAAGGCGATTTGTACGGACAATACATCACGGTACAATTGTTGTCTCGCTTTCGTGATGAAATGAAATTCAATTCAATCGCTGATTTGAAAGAACAACTCTTACACGATGAAGAAAATATTCGCGCTTATTTTAACTCTTTGGTCTAGCCTGACCTTTTCTCAGGAGGTAAAAACATATACTTGGGAAGAGGTGCAAGCCGCTAGTCCCGATACCGTATTCGCGATTTCATTTGAGAAGAGTAAGTTAACTGAACTTCCAGCTGAGCTGGCTCGATTCAAATACCTCACTCATCTCAATCTTTCTAGAAATAGACTATCTGAACTTCCTGATTACATTGCTTCATTCGATTCTCTTCGAGTGCTTGATTTGACCAGAAACCGTTTGAGTCAATTTCCCATCGAAATTTGTCAGTTGTCTCATTTGAACGATTTACTCATCGGAGGAAACGATATCGCTTCCATTCCAGATTGCATCGAGTATGCTGCCGAACTTCAATTCCTCGATCTTTACGATAATCCCATTACCTACCTTCCTTTGTCGATGATGCGACTGAAACATTTGCAAAAAATAGATTTTTCAGGAATCCGATTCAACAAGGAATTTCAGCAGCAGTGGACAACACAATTACCGAACACCGAATTGGTATTCGATGCTCCGTGTGATTGTATGAATTAATGCAGTTCTACTTATTCTTTCCGCCAAAAACGTAGCGCACACCAATCAGATAGGTGTTTGAATTTAAGTTCATTGAAACTTTATGCGAGATTTTATCGGTATTACTGTGACCGGAAATGTTATACCCCAATGCTCCGAATTGTGAGTACAACATCCATTTTTTATTGATGAAGTACGTCAATCCCGGTGATATGGAAACGTTTCCTGATAGTGTGGAGTGGGTGTCTTCTACGAAGGTTCCGTTCATATCTGTGCGGACAAGGGTCTTTGAGAATTCTGGTGTAATGTATCCTCCAAGTGTAAAATAGAATCGCTCTGAAATGGGAAAAAAGCGAGTAGCTCCAGCTGTTAGGTTGAAACTGTGGCTGCTTCTTAAGGGTTGGGGGTGGACTTGGTAGGCACTAAAAACATTCAAACCATAACCTACTCCAGCTTGCAAAAGCCATTTTTCAGAAGTGAATTTTCCAATGGTAGGCGATATAGATAGGTTGAATTGTTGGGTGCTGTTGTTTGGATTAGATCCCGATTCTGTATACGCGACACTAAAACCACCTCCAATGGTATAGGATTTAGGTGTAATTTGAGCGGAAGCACTCCAAGCTGTTACGAATGCGATAGTGAATGTTAAAAAGTGGATTTTCATGTTGACTGTTTTAGTTGTTGGTCAAATAACGAAAGAATAGTGCTGTCTTGTATGCCTTGAAAAGGACGATTTCGTTAAAAAAATCCAACTTTTTTGTTTTAGTATTCGTCTCATCAATACTTGGGACGAGCTCTGCCGAGGCTGAGTGCTTCTCGATTTTTCATGAAATTCGCTGCTTTTCTCGATGAATAGCGGTATTTTAGACAATCATTCATCTGTTGAAAGGTGAAAACGAACTATAAAATGAAACGATTACTAACTCTCGCATTCGTGGGCGCACTATTTTCAGTGAACGCCCAACAAGTACCTCAATTCAGTCAGTATCTTCGAAATCAATATTTGGTGAACCCAGCCGCGGCAGGTGTATACGATTTTGTGGATGTTACCGTTGGAGGCAGATTACAATGGTTAGGCTTCGATGGCGCTCCTAAGACATCTTACCTCTATGTTTCTGCTCCGCTACAAAAACAAACTCGTGCTAGCTATAACCCAGGAATTAGAATCAGTAGTGGTCCTGTTCGAAACCCAGAAATCAGAACGGGTAAATTCAAACATGCGTTGGGAGGCCAAGTGATCGCTGATCAATATGGTGCCTTTCGACAATTGCGAGCGTCGTTAACTTATGCCATTCACATGCCATTGTCGCGTGATTATAATTTGTCCTTTGGAACGAACGTGGGGATCTCGAACAGAAGCTTTTTAGCGGATCGAGCGCAAACCCTTAACATGATGACTGGAGCTTCATACGTGGATAATACCTACGATAACTTTGTCGCGAACACGGGAGCTCAAAACACAATGGATGTTGGAGCGGGACTCTATTTATATTCGAAGAATATGTTTGTTGGCGTTTCAGCGGATCAACTCACAAAGGACTTCGTGAAGTTTGGCAATGTAGAAACAACGTTTGATCCGAATATGCATTTTCAAGGAACAGCGGGAGTGAAGTTTCCAATCAGTAGAGATGTGACATTGATGCCTGCTGTGCTCGCGAAATACACACAATTTGCGCCGTTTTCCATTGAAGGATCGTTACAGTTTGAATACAAGGAATGGTTGTGGATTGGCGCCTCGTTCAGAAATGAAGATGCTATCGTCGCTATGGCTGGTTTGAATATCAGCGAGCGATTCAAGTTTGGATATTCATACGACTTCAATATTTCGCGCATGCAGAATTATAGTGCTGGCGGACATGAGTTGGTGCTTGGTTTAATGTTAGGAAGATAAGGAGAGGATGAAGAAAAGTCTACTACTTGCAGGTTTTGTCTGCATTTCACTTTTAGGTCAAGCGCAATTTTGGGATGTTTCAACGCCTGCTCCGCTCAGAGGAACGGTCAATACCGTTGAGGCGGAGGAAAGCATTCCGGTTTTTTCTAAGGATAGCTCCATCTTGTACTTCGTTCGAACGTTTGATCCTCAGAATAAAGGAGGTGAAATTGATCAGGATATCTGGTACAGCGTACGAAATGACGATGGATCGTACACAGATTGTAAGCGTTTGAAATCCCTCAATAACAAAATGAATAATGCCATTTTGGGATTGAGTGATAAAGGAAGTGTGATGTATCTTTTGAATGCATACGATGGGAAAAAGGATTTCCAAAAAGGAATTGCCTTGTCTTCTGGATCTGAGAAAGGTTGGTCAAAGCCTTCTAAAATCGAGATTCCAGAATTGGACATTGAAGGCGAAGCGTATGGCTTTCATGTGAGTGGCGATGGAAAAACGATTATCATTTCACACAACGGCCCGAATAGTTTAGGGGAAGAAGATTTGTACGTCAGTGAGAAAACAGGGAGCGGATGGACGAAACCGATTCACATGGGAAATGCCATTAATTCAGCTGGATTTGAAATCTCACCCTTTCTTTCTTCTTCAAAAGATACCTTGTTCTTTTCTAGCAATGGAATGGGAGGTGAAGGAGATGCGGATATCTTCTATGCTGTGAAACAAGGTTCTTGGACTGATTGGTCAACTCCAGTGAATTTAGGAACTCCGATTAATTCTGCTCGTTTTGATGCTTATTTTTCTTATTCGGATGAGAATGTCTACTGGTCAAGTAATCGAGATAATGTGTTGAGTGATATTTACACCGCTACGATTTTGTCTCCTCCTGCACTTTCTATTTCTGCGATTGGAACAGATGTGACTGTTTACGAAGGAAAGGATGGTCGAATCAATGCTACGCGAAAAGGAGGAGTCGCACCGTTTACGTACTCTTGGTCGAATGGAATGACAACTGAGGACATCAATGGAATTCCGAAAGGAGAATACATGGTTACGGTGACGGATCATATCGGTCAAGTGGCGACTACTTCTGCAGTGATTAATGAACCAAAGCCTGTTGAGGTCGTATCAAATGATCGTGATTACTCGATGACGCACTATTTTGGATACAACGCGAACAAGTTGGATGCGGAGAATCAAAAATATCAGGCGTTTATTGAAGGAGTGGAAGGACAG
This sequence comes from Crocinitomicaceae bacterium, assembly GCA_041582905.1. Taxonomy (GTDB): domain Bacteria; phylum Bacteroidota; class Bacteroidia; order Flavobacteriales_D; family Crocinitomicaceae; genus UBA4466. The sequence continues at coordinate 7,248 of JBFHGY010000072.1, forward strand.
ATCAAGAGCGGACGTATGGTTACGATCAAAATAAAATCGTCGGCATCTCGCGTTCCAACGCACAACTTCGCATCCAATGAGGAATTGGCTCGGACAAGAGCTGAGAAGATGAAACAACAATTGGAGAGCCATTTTAGTAGCAAAGGACTTGGAGATAAGGTGAAGGTGGTGATTTCAGACTTCTTTGTAGGCGGACCTCCTTATGCGAATGATCGAGATAATCAGGAGAAATACCAGCCATTCCAATACATTACTTTAACAACGAAGTAACCAACTTCTTTGCACTTTCCTTCGTTTGAGGAATAATTGCACGATAGTTGCGTTTGTTTTTCTGCAATTCAGCAAAATTGCTGAGTAACAAATGAAAAATCTCGTTAAGTTTGCCCCGTGAAAAATTGGATCTTACTTCTTATTTCTGGCTTTTTTGCTGCTTTTGGTCATGCTCAGCAGGTGCCTCAGTATAGTCAATTTCTTCAGAATCAGTACATGGTGAATCCTGCATCGACGGGTGTGTACGATTTTATGAACGTTTCCCTTGGAGGGCGTTTGCAATGGGTAGGGTTGGAAAACGCACCCAAAACATCTTATTTGTATGTTTCTGCTCCAGCTTCAAAATGGCGCAATGCTTCCATGAATCGGACGTATGGAAAGATACGCAGAGGAAACAAGAGTGTGCGCCATCCAAGAATGCGCTACGGGTCACTTGTACATGCGTTTGGCGGTAGTTTTGTAGCAGATCAATACGGTCCATTTCGCCAGTTGAAAATGATGGGGACATACGCCTTACATTTGCCCTTGAATAGAGATTTCAGTTTGTCTTTCGGTACAAGCGTGGGACTTTCTAACCGAGCGTTTATTCCCGAAAATGCTCAGGTATTGAGTGTATTGACGAATACCGGTGTGTTCGATCAAACGTATGATGTTTATGCGGCCAATCAAGGAGCGCAAAATACGATGGAACTGGAAGGCGGATTGTATTTCCATGGTAAGGGCGGATTTTTCGGTGTTTCTGCGACTCAGTTGACAAAGGACTATGTTCAGTTTGGTAATCGTGATTTCAATTTCAATCCGAGCATGCATTTGTTTGTGACTGGAGGAATGGAGTTTGAATTGAAACGTGATTTAACCATAACGCCGGCCTTTTTGGTAAAGTATGTGCGTCCTGCACCAGTCTCTTTTGAGATCATGTCTCAATTTGAGTATCAAGAACGATACTGGGCGGCACTTTCGTATCGACATAAGGATGCGGTTGTTGCTAACATTGGAATGTATGTTTCCAATCAGTTTAAGGTGGGGTATTCTTTTGATTTGCCGATTACGCCGATCCGTTATTACAGTGCGGGAAGTCACGAGTTGGTCTTGACCTTAATGTTAGGTCGAGCGACTGGAGGAGCGAGCTTCTAATTATCATCTTCAAACGATTGTTGCGCCAGGATGTAGGGCGATAGCTCGATGAAGCAAGAGTTAAGTGCAGACTTGGTGATTGCGTATAAGAATTAACAGCAAGCGGCTAGCAAACTGACTGTTGCGAAGCGACTAAAGCCTGGAGACCGTATGGCGCCCAAATACATGTAATACCTTATTGAATCATTATTTTTTCGGAGGCAATTATACGTCCGTCCTGATTTTTCATTTTCAACACGTACATTCCTTTTTTTAGGTCAGAAACACGGATACTTTTATGAGATGAAGAGAGGACCATTTGTCCATTCAAGGAGTAGATTTCTGTTGATGCTACGTTTGGTGCGTAGATGTGAATGTAGTCGATTACTGGATTCGGATAAATGGAGTAGGAAGTATTCGAAATGGAGTGTGAAATGGTGTTAGCGGCACTCATTTTTAAGCGAAAGAGGCCTGATGCTCCCGAGAAACTTTCTTCGGTAGAGAGGTAATAGTTGTTTGCGTTGATGGGCGCAATTCCTTCGAGTTGATACGAGTAGCCAGAGGGCAGTTGTATTTGCGTGCGAATAATGTTAGCTGAGGAGAATTGTGTTCCCGTGATGTTTCCAATTTCCACAACGAAGGGGTACGTAAATGCATAAGCAGAAAGCATAATGG
>JBFHGY010000073.1:0-9263 GCA_041582905.1 Crocinitomicaceae bacterium
GAATCACAGAATCGGAGGATCAAGAGGTTCAACTTCTCGATGTTCAAACGGGAATCTACTACCTGTATGCAACGCAAAATGGAGAAAAAGGAAGCTTGAAATTCCTCATTACGAAGTAATGAAATAGGAATTAGCATCTTAAATAGGGTAAACCGAGGTCAGAAATGGCCTCGGTTTTTTTGTGATGAATGGCTCGATGCGAAGAGCACTTTTGACTAATTTTAAAACATGAAGTATCTGATTCTCGTTTTGCTGTATGTATTTGTTGGAAAGTACGCCTTTTCGCAGTGTCCAATTGTTCCAACACCTGCGTTTTATAGTTCGAGTGATTTCAAACATAGAATCGATAAAGCTCTTGAGCTCGATTCGACGGAATTGGATCCTGAAAACTGGAATTATTTCAAGGGGATGTTGAAGCAACAATGTGATCTAGAGATGAGACACTCTGCATCCAATCCTTTGTTTCATTTTAGTGGACCTCCGAATATGGATCAACCTCCATCAATTGCGGATGAAGGATATTTAATAGACCTGACCCTTCTAGGAAATTTCGTGTATGCTCCATCTACTTCGGGGAATTTCTATGCGATTAACTCGCTACTTCAATTGATTCAGAAAGATGAAACAGGATGGTACTTCCCATCTTGCATGGTAAGGGATGAGCCTGCGTTCAAATGGCGTGGATTGCACCTCGATGTAAGTCGTCACTTCTTTTCGGTGGATGAGGTAAAGCGTTACATTGACCTAATGGCGCTCTACAAGTTCAATACCTTTCATTGGCATTTGACAGACGATCAAGGTTGGCGCATTGAGATTAAACAATATCCAAAGCTCACGGAAGTGGGGGCATTTCGCGACAGTACCATGCTTGGACATTATTCCGATCAGCCGCGCATTTTTGATGGAAACACCTACGGTGGATTCTATACGCAAGATCAGATCAGGGAAGTGGTTGCCTATGCGAAAGAACGGCACGTTACTGTAGTGCCCGAAATTGAATTGCCAGGTCATAGTCGAGCGGCATTGGCTGCATATCCTGAGTTGTCGTGTACAGGAGAAGAGCAAGGCGTACCTGGGACGTGGGGAATTTTTGATGACATCTACTGCTCCAAGGAAGAAACGATTAATTTCATGAAGAATGTGCTAGCGGAAGTGATTGACTTGTTTCCTTCGGAATACATTCATATTGGTGGAGATGAAGCGCCAAAAGTTCGTTGGGAGAAATGCTCCAATTGTCAGAAAGTAATGAGCGAAAACAAACTGGCCAACACGCACGAACTGCAAAGCTACTTTATTACTCAGATCGATGCTTTTCTCACTTCTAAGGGGAAAAAACTCATCGGTTGGGATGAAATTCTGGAAGGTGGACTCTCCCCAAATGCAGCTGTGATGTCTTGGCGAGGAATGAAAGGTGGCGAAGAAGCAGCTCATCAAAAACATGAAGTGGTGATGACACCAACGACGTACTGCTATTTTGATTACTATCAAAGCGGTCATCCTTCGGAACCATTAGCGATCGGTGGATTCCTTCCTTTGGAAAAAGTGTACCAGTTTAATCCCATTCCAAGTGGATTGTCAAAAGAAGAAACGAAGTACATTTTGGGAGGTCAGGCGAATTTATGGACGGAGTACATCACGTCGATGGAGCAATTGGAATACATGACTTACCCGCGAGCTTTGGCTTTGGCTCAATCGGTTTGGTGTCTAGAAAAGCCAAACTTCGATACTTTTCTTTCGGATTATCTAAATTATCAAGAAGATTACCTGGAGCGAAATGGCGTGAGCTACGCTCGGTCTATTCATCAGCCGAAGTTGGATATTACCAGAAAGAAGAATGGGATCAATGTTCATTTTAAAGGAATGGGCGACAATTATCACTTCACCGTATCTACAAAGGAGATAGGCGGACATTCCATGAGTGGAGGTCAGGCAATGGGGGTTCAGGACACTCTTTTCTTTGAAAAGGCTCCGTGGGGAAGTGATCCAAAATTAATTCGAACGTCTGTATTGGATGAGGCAGGTAGAAGTCCTCTGGTAAATCAATTTGTATTGCACGCATGTTTGGGGGCAGAAATAGAAATGGTGACACAGCCGCATCCCAAGTATAATCATAATGGAAGCTTGAATTTGGTGGATGGCGTCATTGGTTCATTACCTTGGAAAGGAAACCAATGGCTCGGATTTGACACTTCGTACGTTGAGTTCATCGTTGATTTGGGTGAAGAGAAAGAGATTAGTGCGGTTGAAATTGGATTTCTTGATCAGAACGGTTCATGGATTTATCTACCAGAAAAAATGACGGTACAAGTCTCCAAGAAACCGAAATGGTGCTGGAAGAAAAAGTACGCTACAGAAGTGGAATCAACCGATCCTACCATTACATTGAATGCTTCAGGGCGATACGTTCGTGTGAGAATTGAAGCGATGGAACAGATTCCACTCGGACAAGAAGGAGGAGGTTACACGCCTTGGACATTTATAGACGAAATTCAAATTAGATAAGATATCATGAAATTAGAACTCTGCGCGGCATCAATTGAAGCCATCGACCTAGCAAAAGAACTGGCTTTTGATCGAATTGAATTGTGTCAGAACCTTGAACAAGGCGGAATGACACCATCACCTGGTTTTATCCAATATGCGCTTTCTCAGGAATTGGAAACACATGTGCTCATACGTCCTCGATCAGGTGGATTCCGTTATACTTCTCAGGAGATTGACATTATCTTACACGATATTGATATGTGTAAATCCATGGGCGTGCAAGGTGTTGTGGTGGGTGTATTGAACGAAAGCGACCTCATTTGTCGACCTGCATTGGACAGAATTGTTGCGCAAGCAGGAGACCTCGACGTAACATTTCACCGTGCGTTCGATGATACCTACGAATTTGATAAGTCACTGGATGTGTTGATTGATGCTGGAGTAAAACGCGTTTTATCTGCGGGATTAGCCCGAAATGTCGAACTAGGAATGCCTGTGTTGAAACGAATGAACGATTACGCGGCAGGACGAATTGAAATTATGACGGGAGGAGGTGTAAACGTTGGAAATATTTCAAAACTGAAGACAGAGATCCAACCAGCGGCCATTCACTTTTCAGGAACGAATAAAACCTTGATCGACGAAGGTTCAATGTTCGAAGAAACCATTTTAAAACCAAACCGAAATAAGATTCTGCGTCTCTTGGAATCGGCACGAAGTTAATCTTTCAGTGACATCGAGTACGGTCCATTTCTTAAATGAATTCCATCAACTGCTGGAGGAAGATAATTCATGGTGATGTTCGTCATTCCATCCAAATAGGGTGAATACAAGGATGTGCGCACGTAGAGTTGAGTGCTGTCGGGATGGCGCGTCATCAAAACACCCATTTTTGATCGCTCAAAGGTTAACTTGGTATCGTGTGATTCAAATGTAGTGATCCCGTATTTCAACCCAACAAACTTGCCTGGAGTAGCGTTGTTTTTGAGGTATTTCCTGCTCAGTTTCTTCATCTGATCAATTCGTGCCGGAACACATACGTAGAAAAGTGTGGCTGTTTGTCCATCTTTTACCGCAATCACTAACTGCGACGCATTGAGTATGGTGATTTCCTCCTTCATCATTCGTGTATATCGGTCGAATTGAATGTACCCCAACAAAACAATCCCTATTGTGATTCCGAGACGAAGAATTTTCGGGCGTTTTCGATAGAAAATGATCAGAAGAAGAACGAAATACGCCACGATAACCATCCATGGAGATAGTACGAATCCCTCGGCTAATGCACCAGGAAGTCCTTCAATCCATTCCACGAAAAATAACATCACAGCAATGCTGAACCCAAAGGCAATGGCGATAAATTGAGCGATGAAGCTAGCCCAATGAGAAGCAAGGAGAATCAGACCTAAACTCAGGACAATTCCTGCGAAAATCATCATGCCGATATTCGTGAGGATGAAGTAATTCGGGAACTGGTGAAAATAGTAAAGCGTAAGTGGAAGTGTGAACAATTGAGCAGCGATTCCAACAGTGGTTCCTTCCCATAATTTCCGAAGCCATTTATTGGGGACATAGAGAGTAGAAGCTATGGGTTTTTGGAGCACTAAAATGCCCAACATGGCGAGGTAGGATAATTGAAAACCGATGTCATAAATCAACAATGGATTGACGAGTAGCATGGCGAATGCCGAAAAGAAAAGAATGTTGATCGAATCCGTTTGTCTACTCGAAATCCGTCCGATGGAGAGCAGGGTAAACATCAATGTGGCACGCACTACCGAAGGTGGAAACCCAATCACCATGGCATACGTCCACAAGATGAGCAGAGAAATCAGTAATGCACGCTTCTTTGTGAAAATCCGTGGAAGTCTTCCGAATAGAAAGAGTAGAAGTTCCAGGATGATTCCTACGTGTAATCCCGATACAGCTAGGACGTGCATCGCGCCAGCCGCTCCAAAACTTTGACGGATATCATCATCCAATAAGGATTTGTCTCCCAAAACGAGGGCAGAGGCAATCGCGAGTTCTTCATCGTACAGATAATTGGAGAAGATATCTTCAAACTGCTCTTTGATCCATTTTCGCCATCTCTCATAGAAAGCAACAGGCGCTTTATTGATTACCTTGTAATCGCCATCCTTGACGTAAATTTGAGAATAAATACCATTATTATTCCAATAGGCTTCGGTGTCGAATTCACCCGGATTTCCAGCATTTTGAATCGTGTACACTTTCGATCGAACGAGCAATTTATCGTGCAACTCCAAGTTGGGGACATTCACGTAGCACACCACTTGCTCGTGATGCGGCCGAATACTGTTTTCTTCAACGATTCCACTTACCGTAAAAATGGATCGGTTCCAAAATTTTTGTTCACCGTCGATTTCCGTAATTTCTCCAATGAGCGATCGAGTGATTTCGCCATTCTGGTGCATTGAATAGGAAGTGCGCTCCAATCTCATTAAGAGAGAGCCAGCCAGAAAAACGCCACATGCAGCCGTGAAAAGGAGGAGTGATCGTTGTTTCTTTTTAGAAAAGAAGAGATAGACGGACAAAAGGAGCACGGTTATTCCTGGGATCCAAATCCATGACTCCCATTGAATGAAGTCGCTGAGAATTAATCCAACGATGAACAGAGGAGCGAGAAAGGCAAATGGGCGTTCGAAAAAGCGCATGCTGGAACTCGTGATTTGGTTAAGGAGGTGAAGATAGAAAAATGTGTGAAATTGGGTAAGTGAATGTGTGGTTATTTGTGCTTAGTGTTCACTTTTTCAATAAGAACAAAATGAATTTCTTATATTGAAAGAAAACGATGCGCATGGGAGTAACAGAAGCAATGATCCGTTCGAGCAAGGATAACCGTAAACTACGAGGTGATATTCGCAGAATGAATGATCGCGGAAATGAATATGCCTATGAGCGTTCGGAACGTTTGGCCTTTAAAGATTCCATGTCGGAGGAAGAGCACCACAAACACAAAGCAAAGTGGAAAGCGCGCAAACGTCAGTCTCAACTAAAAATAGGGATGATGCTTTTGAGCATGGTCGGAATTCTTCTCTTTTTGGGATTATGGATCGGAAGCTAAGCTTTCTGCTACAGTTGATTATCTAAAATAGTCGTTTCATTGTAACGCGTATCTTCAAAATAATAGTGCTCCTTTTCCTGAGATTTTCCATCTGAAAAATGACTGGTCACCGTTCGTTTGTACGGCGTTTTGAGTTTGGTTGGGATGTAAAAAGCCAATCCAAAGGCAATGATCAACGGAAGTAAGAATATTAATGATTCCCAGTCAACGTGAATTTCTCCACGGGAAACTGCTCTAAAAACAGAAATGGCGAGAAGTACTCCCGTAGTGATGTAATGTTCAACACGTCCAGCGAGAGCAGTGTAAATCCCTAACACGGGAACAGCTACGCTGAGTGCAATAAGAATGGCCAGAAAACCGAGGTTGGGCATTCCGCCTTCTATCATAAGAAGGACAAGTGCGAGTAATCGAACTCCGCCTAAAATAGCGAGGGCAGCAATAAATGTGTATCGTAGTGAGGTGGTCTCTTTCAGTTTTCCACTCGAAGGAATCTTGGAGAGTTCGTCGGCTAGGAGCTTTCGATCGACTCCAGGTTGTTCACTGATTTCATCAAATGCTTCCTGATGCGATTTGTGCTCTTTGACAATCGCTTTGTGCCCAAGTGTTCGAAGTTGCTTTTTGATCATTAGTGGAGTGTGAAAGTTATAGGGAATCGCATTCTAACTCTATTGTACCGAATATCTTCTTGCAAGAAATCAAATCGCTCAATGGTACGGATCACCCTTTTTGCTTCCTTGTCGAGTTCTGGGGAAACTCCTCGGGCTATTTCGACATGAGTAATGGTTCCATCCGTTTCTACAATGCATTGAACATATACGCGACCTTGATCGCCCAACTCCTGACTAATTTCTGGATAGGTAATGTTTTCTCGAACTGCATCTTTTAAGGTAGCGTTCATGATTTTCGAAATACTATCGGGGATATTGGATAAGCTATCAATTCGAATACGAGCAACGGCATCATATATTTCTCGGACTCGTACCAATGAATCCTCTCGTTTGATCATCTTTCGTTCATAAAAGAACGTTGGGTAAAGGATAATTTGGTACTTGTTCTTTGAATCTAAAACCGTTACAGAATAATTATTGATGAATCGTTCCATCGAATCATACGCAAATAAAAAGAGTGCATCATTTGATTCAATCTCAAACTGAACATCACCTTTACTATCCGTAACACCTGTTTGGATGGTGTCATGAGACGCATTCAAGAGATTGACTTTAGCATTGGGAAAAGGTGTTGATCTCCATCCTTCGATGACGTGAACGGTAATACTTTTGGCAGTAAGTCCAAAATGTAAAAGAAGGGCTGATATCACTAAAAATGCTCTCACTCCTGTTTGTTATTCCGAGACTCCAAAATCTCTTTCAAAGCCTGACGTGCTTCTGGAATCAATTCTCCATCTAGCATACGCTGAATTTCTTCGTCTGTCTTATTCTGATGTTGATGTTTGAACCAATTGACTTTCGTCCATCCTCCTTCAGGTGGAGGCGGAGTCGATTCATCTTTATCACCGAAATTCAAAACCATGTGCGCAATCAGTAAAGCTAAATTGATGAAGTTCAACTCGAAGGAGCCAAAGTAAAGAGAGAAACGTAAAAAAGAAACTTCCACGTACTGCGTAAATGCTGCTCCCATTACAATCATAAATGCGTAGACCCAAATCTGACGTTTCAAGAACATACTCGCCCACGTTAAAGCAAATCCGATCAGTCCGAACAAATACGAACTGTCAGGATTGACGGCATCCATTGAGAAAGATAGAGGCGAAAAAGATGACATAAAAACACTTGCGAGACTCAGTCCCGAAGCAATCATCAGTGGAATTTGTTTAGTGGTAATGTTCATATAGGCTCATCAAAAAAGGTAACAATCCGCTCCAAAACGGAGGGAGTACGCAAGATACGAAAATGTCCCGTTCCAGTAACGGATTCAAAACGCGACACATCCCAGTTTTGATGAACGTTTAATGATTGCTCAATAGGAAGCACTCCGTCGTTTTCATCATGAAGAATAAGTGCGTTTGCAACATTGACTGATTTCACCCACTCACTCACATTCAAGGTGGAAACATCCATATTGAGTTCTTTCTCGATTCGATCAACAAGTAATTCCTTCACCTTGGGTGAAACGCCCACAGTTTCCGCGATGAAATCAATTCGTTGCGAGAATTTATCTGGACTTGTGAGCATGAGAAACTTGTCGATCTTCAATTCTTGATTCTCCGACAGGACATAGCTCGTTGCAACACTACCGAAGGAATGAGAAATCAAGTTCTTCACGTCATACTTTCGAATGAGAACACCAACGAGTTCTACGAATTCAAATAAACTAGTCGATCCTTTGCTGCTCATTCCATGTGAAGGACCATCGAAGGAGTAAATTCGGTAATCGGCTTTCGTTAATCGCTCAACGATATCGGAAAAATTTCCTGCCTGACCTTCCCATCCGTGGATGAGTAAAATCGCTTCCTTGCTGCCGTTTGAGTTCCATGCGTACGTTCGAATGTTGAATCCTTCGTAATCCAAATTTCCTTGCTCCGCCTTTTCGAGCGTTGTCAACTCGTGCTCCCTGAGTTTGTGAACTTGTGGATGCGTTAACTGCTCGTATGCCTTTCGAGCAAAGAACGAAGGAAATAGAGTGGAGGTGATACGGATGAACTGCTTTTTCATTACTACAAAGGTAGAAATAGAGGCGAGAAGTATTTGTCAGTGTAGGTCGCTAGTTCGATTCCACCAATGTTAATAGCGCGCAATCGAACAGGTCAGATGGCGCAATCACTTGTTCGTCGTAGGGAATGTTTGGACCATAACGCTCAGACATGATTGCCTTTACCTGTGGACTTGTTAAATCGAATTCTTTCAGTTGGCGCAATTCGCCAAGGTGGATGTTAGCTCCTTCATCGTATACTTTCCAGACCAATTCTGAGCAATAAATTTCCTCGTCGGACCAATTGAAATAGATGTCGTAGTTTTTGCCCAAATCGGTAGCGGCAATTTCCTTCATCTTTTGAAGAGTAGCTGTCGTTAGTGATGCGTCATTTTTTAAACGTTTTACTACGTAATGACCATTTTCACCACGAGCAATCCACTCCGAAATTTCGGTTTTCTTAACGGGTTGAACTGCTTCATATACCATCCATTTTCCCTCTTCTTCAAATACAATCCCAACGTGACTGTAATCTGATTTTGTAGCCAATTTCACCGCTTCGCACTGTCTGGAAGGCGTGCTTTGAAAAATGACATCTCCACTTTGTAGTTGAGTTGAAAGTGACTTGGTTTCTGGAATCGCAGAATTACAACTTACGACAGCAATCAGAATAAACAGAAAAGAATACAGTTTGTTCATGGGATATGTTTTAAAGTTTTTCTGCTTCTCTTGCCCGTTCAACTTTACTTTTTCGCGTAGCAATGAATATCGCTCCTACGGTTATGCTCAAAACGACAACAAGTGCAATGATTGTTTTCCAAATGGATTTCCCAAGCGATGTTTCCTCTCCTCCTCCTGCAGCACTTTTCAAGAGCTCAGATTTACTTTTGACGTGGAGTGTCCAAGAATCAAAGAAGCGTTGGACGGTTTCATTTTGAAGATCAAATTCACTTTCAAGATTTGCGTAACTAGCGGTGTACACTTTTTCATTGAGAACCAACACGCGCAAGGTCATTTTCCAGTTGCTTCCCAGTTGATCTTGAAA
>JBFHGY010000074.1:0-9208 GCA_041582905.1 Crocinitomicaceae bacterium
ATTCGCTTATAACATGCTGTCAATCAATATAAAAAATATAGATTTCCTTGTTTTAGCGAATTAAATTTCATAACATTACGGCAACCGTTATTCATTTACAGAAAGCTGAAAATGTATTTGTTATAACTAACAAACAGAAAGAGTAAGCACTTATCTAATTATTTATTTTATGAAACCAATTCAAGGTTATTTTTCTGCAGCTTTGCTTGCAGGAGTTTTACTATTCACCGGATGTGGGAAGGAAAACATCACCCCAACAGGGTCTGGGTCTGAAGAGACTCCCACTCCACAACTCAAAGCGAGCTCAAATTTCAATGCAACATCTGGCGAAGAGCTTTTCAAAGGAATTTTCTTTGGTGAAGGACAAGTGACGCAGGCCATTCCCGAATTGAAAAACGTCTTTGACCAGGCAGGGCCAATGTCTGCTGAAGAGCAAAACGAATTCAATTCAATTATTTCTGAAACAATTGACATGATTCAGAGCAATCACCCGCAGTTCTTCGCTACTTTTAAGTCTAGAATTCAAAGTGGAGATCATTTCATCATTGAAACGACCATGCAGGATGCCGCTCAAAAGTTAGCGCATTATTTGTGCAGAGCACAACAGTATGTGAATTCTTCAACCGATTACGATGAAGCGCTTGCAAATGCGATCAAAACGCAAACAGGCTTAACTGCTGGATCAACCGTTGACGGTGACATTTACAGCGCTCAGGCGAACTCATCACAGTTAACTAATCAGGTCTCACAAATGTCCCAATTAGAATTGACTGGAGGAAATGGTGGAGCTCAACTCAGCCCAGTATGGGTCGTTTTGGTTGCCGTAGTTGCCGTTGCTGCTGTTGAAGTTGCAGTAGTTGTTGATATGGCTTGGTGGTTCTCATCTATTGCTGCACCGAATGAAGATTCAGTGTTGAAAAAGGAAATGATCATTAATTCAATTGCTACGAACTTAAAGTACGTCAATTAGCGATCGCACTAATACTAGATGGGCTGGGAAAGTAAAATTTTCCAGCCTTATTTTCTATCTGATACAACCACATTTCAACATTATTTGATGAAGGAACGAATTATTTTGGGCTCAATTTACTGGCTACTCGTGCTGTTTTGGGGAACACTTGCACTAATCCTATTTCTCACAGCGATGCCATACAGTTCTCTCGAAATGGACAAGACAACAAAGTTGCGTTTTCAGCGGATACTTCCCGAAGGATGGAGTTTCTTCACAAAAAGTCCGAGAGATCCCTATGTATTTATACTAACCGTGAAAGATGACAAGCTTGCAGCCTACAGCAACTTACCCAATTCAAACCCTCAAAACCTTTTTGGTGCAAAGCGGAATGGACGGGCTATTGGTGTTGAATTCGGGTTGCTCACACAAAATCTAAGCGAACAAGACTGGCTCGAATGTGATCCAAAAGAAATACTGGCACTTGCTCAATCTGACACAGTTCCAAGCATTACAGTCAAAAATCCCTACAAGCGGCCGCTTCTAACAGGAGAAGTCGTAGTAGTCACCCAGGAACCAATTCCATGGGCGTGGAGCGCTTCTCATGAAAAAGCAACCAATACCCCTACAAAGCTGGCAATGCCAACAAAGCTTCTGAAACTCAACATCAAATGATATTTAAACGATTTGGCGAACATGCTCTGAAATTGAGCAATTTAAATCCATGGACAAATGTTTATGGTGTGGCACGTACGGTTTTGGCCATCGGTACATTAATTACTCTGCTTTTCAATGATATACACGTTCTATTCAGAGAAGGAGCAGGAATTCCAACATGTCCCATTTGTGTCGGATCTCCTGAGTATGGCATCTTTTGTCTCATTGAAAATCTGGAACTCGCTAAATGGATCAGTATTTTCATCCTCCTCTCCGTTATTTCCGGCTTTCTCCCGCAAATAACAAGCATCTTACATTGGTGGGTAGCATTTAGCTTGACGAACTCTGCGTTGGTCGTTGACGGAGGCGATCAAATAACAGCCGTCTTAACCCTTTTCCTCATTCCAATTTGTATCACCGACAATCGACTCAATCACTGGTATCCACAAAAAAGTGAACCCACAGGGACTTTTGACCGTTCGAAGCGGCTTATTGCCTTGAGCACCTTTTTTGTTATTCGCGTGCAGGTGGCCTTGCTCTATTTTCAGGCAGGTGTCTCCAAATTGAAAGTAGAAGAATGGGCAGATGGAACGGCCATGTACTATTGGGTAAACAATCCATTAATTGGACATTTTGGCTTTCTGAAACCACTACTAAATGGAATTACTTCAAACCCCATATTGTTACCCATTCTTTCTTGGCTGACAATTGCATTTGAAGTGTTGCTATTTGCCGGACTGTTCATGAATAAAAAGAATCGAGGCTTACTCCTTAAATCTGGAGTGACGTTTCATCTTTTAATCCTTTTCGTATTTGGCCTGGTTAGTTTTTACTTTGCCATGTTTGGGGCACTTCTACTCTTCCTTCGTCCGTATGACGAAGAATTTCAGTTTAAGCACGTTAAATCCATCGCTAACTCCTTCAGTCAAAAGTTTCGAGGTAATCCAAAGAAAAGCGAAGGTTAATTGGAAAAGTGTACGAATCAAAGCAGCTAAACGTCTTCTTTTTTTCTCCTCTCCCCATTTTATTGAAGAGCGGACGGTCCTTCTTGTTTCGATTGACTACATCTTTATGAATCGCTTCATTCCTGAATTTGTCCGAATAAAATATACTCCTGCAGACAGATGAGACAGGTCCATTTCCAGTTTACCATTCACAACCCTGTGTGGTACCGAACGGAGATCAAGCTCTTCTCCATTCGTTGTGGAAATCACCAGTTCTTCAAATGCACCCACCTCAATTTTCACCCAATCTTTCACAGGGTTTGGTGAGATCATCATTTCCGAAGTAATCGTCTCCGAAGGAGAAATACCGCGAACGAGAGAATATTCGACTCCTCCATTTTGATCCAATAATTTCAAGCGATAATACCGTGTTTCGGTGAGTTTATCTTCATCCAATACAGAATTACTTGATGGCAATACACTCGCGATAGAAGTCCAATTGTTTAGGTCCGTGGATCGTTGAACCTCAATTGAAGTGTACGCTGATGCGTCAAATAAATCCCAACTCACTTCCACTTCTTGAAGCTCATTCTCGGCAAGATCAATCTTCATGGGATCAGCTGAAAGAAAAATACTGCACGGCAAATTATCAATTACAATTGCGCCCCGGCTGCTGTTATCGAGCAACTCTCCCTTCAAACTAAGTGTATGGGTAGAAGCCGTTGCCACGAAGGATTTTGTTGCTGTTTGCCACAAGTCATTCAATCCACCCGAACTTTCGAACACTTCCATCAAGCTTCCGTCGAGGTACATTCCCAACTTTCCACCTGCTGGATCAGCCGAAATCCCCGTATAATCCAAGGTCACCTGTTGCCACTGAACAGAAAAGAAATAACTCGATCCAGGTGTCAAACCAGTCAATTCAGTACTAACTCCCTCTGTATTGGCACCCAACACGCCATTGATCAAAAAGAAGGTCATTTCGCCGCCTGCAAGAGAACTTCCATTTACATCTGCAATGTTTGCCAAAGCTGTTCCTGGGTAACTCCCATTTCCTAGAATAATATCGGGCGTACTATGCCAGATTGTCCAGCCTGTTGGACTCACCGCAGAAGCTGGAGCACCATCGATGTCAGGTAAAGTAACGCAGATTTGACTGGTGGCGGAAAAAATGAATAATTGCGAAGCCACTAGGTAGCTAATTAGATGTCGTTTCATTGTGAAGGTATTTGAAAATATTCCTCACAAGTCTACATCAAGCGTTGTGGTTATCGCAAATTCTACAATGACGGATTGATCCATCCGTCAATATTTTAGATTGACGTAACCAATTAAAAATGATTCGATTTATCAGAAAAACTCGAAGTCCTCTTCTTCCTTCTTCTTTTTCTCCTCTTCCCATTTCTTGAGAAGCGGACGATCCTTTTTCTTACGGTTGAATAATCGCTCGTTTTCTTCGAAGGCCTCCTCGATGGTATCCGTAGAATTGGTCTCGATTAGGAGTTCTTCCTTCGGAAGCTTTCGAGGGATGTAATCCTGAACCGTCGTATCATTTTTGAACAATCCGAATTCAGATTTAAACATGGCTCGGACATTCTCCTTTTCTTCTTCTCGATCCTTCTTCGCTTGTTCTTTCTTTGATGCGCTATCCCATTCGATAATTGGATTGTCAAGTGTTCCGTACATGCGCATGAACACGCGAAGTCCCGTTCCATCATCTACAATTTCACCAAATTCGCTACTCTTTTCTTCCTTGATATCACGCAGGCGGAAACCGAAACGATAATCGATTGCGTTATCGAACGTATGTTGACCCGAAACCTCCATATCCAAGGCTGAAGATTCAATCGACATTTGCGGAATGGTAATCATTCCATTTTTGATGATGAGCGTGTTGGTCAGTTGTTCGAACTTCAGATCGAGTAGTTTCTTTTCAAAGGAATTGATGTTGTTTTTGCCAATCACCATCTTCGCACTGGATGTTCGAAGGCTTTCGGTAATCGATTTAAACGCTGACACATTCCGCAATCTTCCTTCATCAATTTGCAATCCAATAGTCGCCTGAATTCCGGAAAGGATAATGCCGGTCCGAAGATCAAACGGAGCTTCAAAGCTCAGGGTAACTTGTGCCGTACCGTCAATATTCGAACTTTTGATCACTTCCTGTTGGAAATCGTTCCATTCCTTAAACAAAGGTTTGAAGCGCATGTTTTTCGACACCAGATTACTCTTGATGTAGAAATATTCTGGTCGCCGTTCTTCAATATTTAAAGAACCGATGATATCCGCCTCCCCATTATTCACGGAAATTCGTGGGAAGTTAATCACGCGATCGCGGATGGTCATGTTCCCTTTCAATTCAGAAAAGACATGTCCCTCGTAATCCATTCTTCCTACATCCAGATACGCCGTGCCTTCGATATTATCAGGAATCATGAACACACGTTGCAAGTCTTCCTTTTCTTCTTTGGATGTACTTCCCAAATCGGCAATGCTAATGCGTTTACTCTGAATATCTACATCCGAAATGAGATTTCCATCTCCCTTGAAATAGTTAACAACATCTTTGAATACACCATTCACGATGAAATCAGACTTTCCTAAATTCAGGGTGATATCCTGTAACCCTGCTTCATTGTTTCTGAGGTAAAGTCGCCCGTTGATATCTGCAAACTCCCGTTGATCATCCTCAAGTTTTACATTGACATCCATCAAATCGACCTCTCCTTCGCACTTCTTTATGGTATATTCAACCGATTCGTCTTCTCGTGGTAGACCGTTCACAATGAAATCCGAATGTACTTTCAATGCACCTTTTAACTCCTCGACCATCGGAACATGGAAAATCGCATGTAAAATAGTCAGGTCGATCGTTCCATCGGCACTTCCATCCACATGCGGAGCATCAAATTGTGTAAGCATTACATTTCCTTTGAACGGACCTCCTTTCGTATTGAACGAAATATTTCGGAGCGCCAAGAATTCCTTCTTCTTTCCACCCACATTTGAATACTCGCCTTCTAGGTAAAGTTTCTGCAGTGACAATTGAGATGCGGGATCTCTCAAGAAACCGTTATCTACTCCAAACTTACACTGGATGGTTGCTGGAGATGTATTTTCATTCTTTCCTTCAACATCTAAATCAAAGAGCAGGTACCCGCTTCCTTCGAGTTTTTTGACTTGAGCCGATTGATCCACTGAAAAGCGCGAGGCAGCATCCGTAATCGGAATCTTTTTGGCATTTACATTAAACTTATATCCTAAACTATCCACTTTTCCATTGAACGCGAATGGCAATTCAGAAATAAAAATCGTTGACGGTGGAATCTCAACTGTGCTCGAATCGCTATTGACATTCACACGAATGGAAAGTCGTGCAGGCTGATTTTTGATCAGTGTTACTTTGCCACTTCGCGCCTCCAGGATCCGCATGTTCGTTGTTGCACTTGTTGAGAACACCGATTCGCTCAAAGCTCCCGACAGTGTCGTGTTTTTCATGTACGTCCGATACAGCTGGTCGGTAGAACGATTGTCGTAGGATACTCGAAAATTATTGAGGATAATCGATTCAAGCTTAACATCCACAGGTGTCGATTCCGCTGTTGAATCTTCTTGTGCCTTGAAAATGTCATAGTTCTCTAATCCCTCCTTATTCACCTTCAATTGTAAGGTTCCGGGGCTCACTTCCACCGATTTCACCGTGTAATTTTCACGCCAAATATCAAAAGGATTGAATTTGAATCGAACCAGCTCACTCGCGAATAGTGTATCTTTTTTGGTTGCTTCTTCGAATGGATCCTGGATAAAGACATCGTTGAAATCTACCGAAAGGTTCGGGAACGTACTCCAAAAGGTCAAATCCACTTTCGACACATGCACATCCGTTTCGAGGTAGGTATTCGCTTTTGTAATAACCACATTGCAGATTTCATCCTTGTACATGTACAATATGAGAGAAATCAAAAGGACCAATCCGAGCAAGATTCCGAAGAACCATTTACTAAATCGAAGAAGCCTTTTTTTCCACATATCACAAAGTTAGGAGAAGCGCATACACAAATTGACCACGCAACTTATACTTATTAACGGATTTTTGTTGGGTTTCGTTACTGAATTCGGCAAATCGAGTGTTAAAATCTCTCAATAAAATCGTTTTATCAAAAACTCTGTAAAAACCGTTGAAAACTCAATTCATCAGTTTTGTGTTTCAACCTCACGTTTTTAATATCTTTGGGGCAATCTTAAAAAAGACACATGAGTTTATTAACAGTTGGTTCCGTTGCTTTTGATGCAATTGAAACACCATTTGGAAAGACAGATAAAATTATTGGAGGTGCAGGTACGTACATTGCCTTAGCAGCTTCATTTTACAATAAAGATCAAAAAATTGTTGCCGTTGTTGGTGATGATTTCCCACAGGAAATGATTGATCAATTAAGTTCGCGCGGTGTGGACGTAGAAGGTTTACAGATCAAAGAGGGTGAGAAATCGTTCTTCTGGTCTGGGAAATATCATAACGATATGAACTCTCGCGACACCTTGGTAACTGAGTTGAATGTATTGGAACATTTCGATCCAATTATTCCAGATTCATACCAAGGCGTGGATTACTTGATGCTTGGAAATTTGACTCCACAAGTTCAAAAAACGGTGATTGAGCGTTTGACAGAACGTCCAAAATTGATCGCTATGGATACAATGAACTTCTGGATGGACATCGCCATGGACGATTTGAAAGAAACGATTTCAATGGTGGACATTCTTATCATCAACGATGAAGAGGCACGTCAACTTTCTGGAGAGTACTCTTTGGTAAAAGCATCCAAAGTGATTCGTGCAATGGGACCAAAATACCTCATCATCAAAAAAGGTGAGCACGGAGCATTGTTGTTCCACGGAGATAATGTGTTCTTCTCGCCAGCTCTTCCTTTGGAAGAAGTATTTGATCCAACAGGAGCAGGTGATACTTTTGCTGGAGGATTCATGGGATACATTTCCAGCACGGATGATCATTCATTTGAAAACATGAAACGCGCGATGATTCACGGATCGGCATTGGCTTCTTTCTGTGTTGAAAAATTCGGTACTGAGCAATTGGAAAACATTACTCAACAAGATTTGGATACTCGAATCGCACAATTTGTTTCATTGGCTAATTTCGAAATCACTCAGGTGATCAGCTAAATTATTGAAGATGGAGAATACAGATTTCATTGCACAATTAGAAGAGTTATCGGCACAAGAAGATGTGTTGGCCGTAAGTCGTGACGTAAAC
Source organism: Crocinitomicaceae bacterium (assembly GCA_041582905.1). Classification (GTDB taxonomy): domain Bacteria; phylum Bacteroidota; class Bacteroidia; order Flavobacteriales_D; family Crocinitomicaceae; genus UBA4466. Next base: position 7,826 of record JBFHGY010000074.1, read on the forward strand.
GAGCTACGTGGAAAATTCGATGATTATGTGTTAGAAGAAGAGCGCAAGTTCCAAGTTTCTCAGTTGGAAGCTGAGGAAAAAGGTGAAGCGGTTCCGGAGATGGAAGGAGACTTTGGGAAGGAAGCGTTTTATCAACTTTACGATGCGTACAAAACGCGAAGAAAAGCGGCGATCGATGCTCGCAATGCGATTGAAACTGAAAACCTCCGTCAAAAGCGTGAGCTAATCTCGCGCCTTCAAAAAATCGTTACTTCTGAAGAAAATATTGGTGCGGCATTCGCGGCATTCAAAGAAATTCAGGAAAAATGGAACGTGATTGGTGATATCCCAAGAGATAAGCGTTCGGATGTACAAAAAGAATACTCTAAGTTATTAGAGGATTTCTTCTACAACATCAATATTTACAAGCAATTAAAGGATCACGATTTCCACCGCAATCACCAGTTGAAGCAGGAAGTGATTCAACAATTAAAAGCGCTTCAAAAAGAAGAATCCATCAAGGAAATTGAAGCGAACCTCAAACGAATTCAGAACGAATGGGACGGTATTGGACCTGTTCCGAATGAGGAATGGGAAGCGATGAAAGAATCGTATTGGACAGAGGTTCGATCGCTCTACAACCGCATTAATCGTCACTACGAAGATCGTCGTGAGGAGCAACGCGTGAACATGGAGAAAAAGCAAGCACTTATCGACGAAGTGAAAACACTCGCGCAAGATTTGGAAAGCTTGACCGATCGCAAAGGATGGGAAAACCGTACCGCGAAGATTCTTGAGGTTCAGAAAACATGGAAAACTCTCGGTGCAGGTCCGCGCAAGGAAAACGAAGAAATTTGGAGAGCATTCCGCAAGGAGTGTGATGTTTTCTTCGATGCCAAACAAGCGTTTTATGATGTTCTCAACAGCAAATTTGATGCAGTTGCCGAGAAGAAACAAGCGTTGATTGATCAAGCCACTGCGTTGAAAGATTCTACTGATTGGAAAGAAACAGCGCATAAATTGGTTGGACTTCAGAAGGAGTGGAAAAAACTCGGTCATGCAGGTCGAAGAAATGAGCAAAAGCTTTGGAAGCATTTCCGAGGAGCGTGTGATGCCTTTTTCAATTCAAGAGATCAACACTTTGCAGCAAAAGATGCTGAGTTCGAAGGAAACTTGACCTTGAAAAACGAATTGTTAGAGAAGATCAAATCGTATACCTTGCCAGAAGATAAGTCGTCTGCATTGTCTGATTTGAAAAACTTCGCCTCTGAATTCAATGCGATTGGAAAAGTTCCGATGAAAGATAAAGACGCCACATACAAAGCGTTTAAATCGGCAATGGACGAACACTACGGAAAGTTGAAGATGGAAGGCGCAGAAAAGGAAAAAGTTCTTTTCGAAGCA
>JBFHGY010000075.1:0-9163 GCA_041582905.1 Crocinitomicaceae bacterium
ATTGACACGGGAACGGTTGAAGAACACCGCGAAATGCTCAAAAAAGCACCCATTGGTGATTACGAGAAGTATGGTTTCGGACGCTTCGCCATGATCGATAAAATTACCCAGGAGTACATCGGATTTACAGGTTTGAAATACATCGAAGAATTAGACGAAGTAGACCTGGGCTATCGGATTTCGAGCAAGTACTGGCGAAAAGGCTATTCCTACGAAGCTGCCCTGCCGAGTTTGGATTTTGGATTCAATGAACTTGGCTTGGAACGAATCATTGCGCTCGCGAATCCCGACAATGTTGCTTCCACTGGACTGATGAAAAAATTAGGTTTCGTCTACGAAAAAGATGTTCGTATTTACGATGAAGATGCTGTGTATTATGCACTCAACAAAAGCGATTGGATAAAAAATACTTGACTAGTCTTAATCACACCATCGCTCTGTAATAATTGAGAAACGTCAATTTAATTTGTGCTCATTTATTTTAAACCACATAGATACATAGGTTTTTAAGTCATTAAACAATGATCAAGATGCTCAGATAGCATTAAAATAGTTTCATATAGTTTAACATGTGCGCACCTTGATTGCAGATTTCAACTATGTTTGAAAATGTCTTTTCCTCTGTCTTAACTTTTCCGTTTTAATTTAACTATGTACCTATGTGGTTCATTTTTATTCTAATAATCAAGACAGCCTAAAAAAGACATTGTGGTATATTTGAGACTATTCAAAAAAATAATCGCTAAAAGCTGTTTACCTTTTCGGGCTTGCGACATTTCAACAAAACGATCGTATGAAAACTGCCGCAACACTACTGCTTTGCATTCTGTCCATTTCGTATCTCCACGCGCAAGATTCGCTGAGATATTCTGTCCACTTTGATTCAGATCGAAGTGAAATCAGTGCTTCAGAAGAAACGCAACTCAAGGAGTTTTTATCGAACCTTGACACTTCGCGAATGGAAGCAATTCGATTGAGTGGTCACACCGATAGTGACGCGAGTGATGATTACAACATGAAGCTTTCGTCGTGTAGAGTGCTCACTGTGAAGGATTTTCTTTCACAAAACGACATTTCTTCTAAAATCATAACATCAAAGCATTTCGGAGAAAGCCAGCCGATAGATGACAATTCCATCAACAATGGAAAACGAAACAATCGTCGTGTTGAAATCAATATAAAAATGAAAGCTGAGCCAATCATTGCTCACGTTGTTGTTCCTCCCAAAAAAGTAGAGCAAGAACCAGAAGGTGACACCATGATCGTTTATCCAAAAGGCACAATCCTCAAGCTATCAAAAGCAGATTATGCTCGCGATCCGAATTGTGTTACCATGACGGAATACCTCGATGGAGAAAGTGTTCGCGAAGCTGGAATCACAACGATGACGACAGATGGACAGCCGCTCATTTCTGGAGGAATGCTTGACATCGACTTATGTGGAACAGATAAATGCGTCGAAGTATATGTTCCCGCCAGAACGGTTTGTGGGCAAACTTTGCCTTTCACGCAATGGACGGCTGAATCCAATAATGCCTGGGCGGAAAAAACGGGACGTCCAATTCCTGTAATTAAGATCAACGACCAGTATTACTACGAAATGACGGTTTGTTCGTCGGGCAGAATTAACTGCGATGTCCGCGCTCCACAGACAAAGTGCAAGTGGTTTACACCAAAAACCCGCGTAAAACTCAAAAATGGTTACCGTATCCGATCCATCCAGATTGCTTCCGACGAACCATTGATGTTTGAGAATCCCATTCGAAAAACAAAACGCAAAGCCGTATTCATACGAACCTGCCCTTGTATGGATCAATTCCTCTACGTAGAAGCTGTTCACAAAAACGGAACAGTTGACACGATTCACTTCAAACCACTAAATGATTTTGATAAGCGCGAAGCCTTCGGAAAATGTAAAACGGGAGAAATCGAGAAGAAAATACTCTTCTTTAAAATTCAGAAGAAAACCGAATACCGAAAATACTTTGTTCGGAAGCCCGATTTCAAATAATCACTTTAATTCTTCCGCCAAATAACGAGCAGTGTGAGAAGTATCCTTTGCTTTCTTCACGATCGCTTCGGGTGTTCCTTCACAGACAATTTCTCCACCACCTTTTCCTCCTTCAGGACCGATATCTACGATATAGTCGGCAACTTTCACAATGTCTAAGTTGTGTTCAATCACGAGCACGGTATTTCCCTCGTCTACCAAACGTTGAAGTACCGCCAGCAACATCTTGATATCCTCGAAATGCAATCCCGTTGAGGGCTCATCCAAAATATACAAGGTATTTCCTGTTCCTCGTTTTGATAATTCAGAAGACAATTTAATGCGTTGCGCCTCTCCCCCAGAAACTGTCGTCGATGGTTGTCCAAGTGTCACATATCCCAAACCTACGGAAACCAAGGTCGATAATATGCGGTGAATTTTCGGAATACTTTCAAAGAACTTTTCGGCATCGGCAATGGTCATTTCTAATACATCACTAATGGATTTTCCTTTGTAGCGAACTTCGAGCGTTTCCCGATTGTAGCGACGTCCGTTACATGTTTCACATTCCACCAAAACATCTGGCAAGAAATTCATCTCAATCACTTTCATTCCTCCACCTTTACAGGTTTCACAACGTCCGCCTTTTACGTTAAACGAGAATCGTCCAGCTTTGTATCCACGAATTTGCGCTTCCGGCAAGGAAGCAAACAGTGAGCGAATTTCATCAAACAATTTCGTGTAAGTCGCCGGATTCGATCGTGGCGTTCGTCCAATTGGACTTTGATTGATTTCAATCACTTTGTCCAAATGCTCCATTCCTTTAATCGATTTGTAAGGAAGTGGTTTACGCACTCCGTTGTAGATTTCAGCCAACAGTATCGGATACAAGGTCTGATTAATCAATGAAGATTTACCACTTCCCGAAACTCCTGTGATACAAGTAAACGTACCCAATGGAATTGTCAGGTTGACATTCTGCAGGTTTCTTCCAGAGGCGCCTTTGAGCACCAACTTTTTCCCATTTCCTTTTCTTCTTTCCTTCGGAACTTCGATTTTTCGCGTCCCCGTGAGGTATTGATTGGTCAGAGAATCCTTTTCCGTTAATTTCTCAATTGGAGCTGCATTCACAATGGAACCTCCGTGCACACCTGCACCTGGACCGATATCCACCACGAAATCCGCTGCTTCAATCATTTCCTTATCGTGCTCGACCACAATCACCGAGTTTCCTGTATCACGTAAACGCTGCAACGAGCGAATCAATCGGGAATTATCGCGTTGATGCAATCCGATAGAAGGCTCATCCAATACGTATAAAACATTCATCAACTCACTTCCGATTTGCGTCGCCAAACGGATGCGCTGCGCTTCTCCACCAGAAAGTGTTTTTGCCGAGCGATGAAGTGTCAAATAGGTCAATCCAACTTCCACGATAAAGCCCAATCGCGCGTTGATTTCCTTCATGATTTCTGTTGAAATCACTTTATGTTGTTCCGAGAAATGCTGATCCACATTAGCAAACCAATCATTCAGTTCCAAAATGTCCATTTGGGCCAATTCACCGATGTGCTTCCCTCCAATTTTGAAGAAATGTGCTTCTTTTTTCAAGCGTGTTCCTTCACAGGTTGGACAGGTTTTTCGGTTCATGAAACTTTGTGCCCATCGCTGAACAGCCGCTGAACTTCCTTCGGAATGTCGACCAATAAAGTTGATGATCCCTTCGAATCGCAGAGTATTGCTCTTGTTTGAGCGTTCCATCCCTTCGTTACCGTAGAGAATTCCCTGCATTACCTCTTCGTCAATATCTTTGATTGGCGTATCCAACTTATATCCTTCTTGAGCGAGAAAAGCATCCAACTTCTCAAAGATCCATGTTCGCTTGTACGATCCGAGAGGTGCAATTCCTCCTTTCTTGATCGAAACTGAATCATCAGGAATGATTTTATCCAAGTCTACTTCTGATACCTCACCCAATCCACTGCAGGATTTACACGCACCGTAAGGCGAGTTAAACGAGAACAAGTTGGGTTCGGGTTCAGGGTAACTGATTCCACTCGTTGGACACATCAACATACGGCTAAAATGGCGTACTTCTTCCGTTTCGAAATCCATGATCATCATGGCTTTTGAACCGTGTTTCATGGCCGTTACTACCGAATCATAGATGCGTTTTCTGTCTTTCGAAGAGATTGCCAGGCGGTCCACTACAATGTCGATATCGTGGATTTTATAGCGATCCACTTTCATTCCTTTTGTGATATCCTTCAGCTCTCCATCGACGCGGACTTTTGTAAACCCGAGTTTCTGAATCTGTTCGAATAGTTCACGGTAATGACCTTTACGTCCCTTAATCTTCGGAGCAAGAAAAATCACCTTTTTTCCTTCGTATTGCTCAATAATCAGGTCAACAATCTGATCATCCGAATACTTCACCATTGGCTCTCCCGAAACGTAGGAATATGCAGTGCTCACACGTGCAAACAACAAGCGCATGAAATCATAAATCTCTGTGATGGTCCCCACCGTTGATCGAGGTGACCTTGAAACCGTTTTCTGCTCAATGGAAATAACCGGGCTGAGACCTTCAATCTTATCGACATCTGGACGTTCCAATCCACCCAAAAATTGACGCGCATACGAAGAGAACGTCTCGATGTATCGGCGTTGACCTTCCGCAAAAATGGTATCAAATGCCAGCGACGATTTCCCCGATCCACTCAAGCCAGTAAACACGACGAGTTCATTACGCGGTATTTTGAGATCAACATTCTTCAAGTTGTGTTCTCTCGCCCCAAAAACCTCAATGTATTCTTTCTCTTCCTTTGCCATTACTTTACAGGTAATTCGATGATATATGTTGACTCCGAAACCGTCAATTTATTACTGATCAACCATGGGTTCAGTACTTTCAGCATGCGTAAGTTACTTCCTTGCTCTTTCGCCCAATCTGCCAGGTCTTCAATTGATTCTGTTACTTTGATTTTTCGTGTAGCAATTGGCTCGTATAACTCCATTTGCTCAGGATCGAAGCCGTACGCTGTTGGATTCTCCATCAGTATTTTGAGCGCCATAATGCGGAACACGTAGCGTGTGGTTTCCCGATTCATGTACAACTCAAAAAAGTTATTGGCTCCTTGCTCTTTCATCACTCTTTTCAAGCCACCAATCCCACAATTGTAGGAAGCAGAAGCCAGAATCCAATCGCTGAAATTACGTCTTGCTGTTTTCAGGTAGTCACATGCTGCACGCGTACTTTTTTCCACGTGAAAGCGTTCATCTACTTCTTTGCTGATGATCAATCCGTTTTCTTTGCCCGCTGCAGGCATGAATTGCCAAAATCCTTTCGCTCCCGATGGACTTGTGGCCTGACTCAGCGCACTTTCAATAACGCACAAGTATTTCATGTCTTCAGGAATCCCCTCTTCCTTCAGAATTTTCTCAATCAATGGGATGTAGCGATTCGCTTTCTTTAGAATTTGAATGGTTGAACTGTGATAATACGTATTCACGATCACCTCTTTGTCCAAACGTTCCCGAACATCAAAATTGTCCAGCATGATTTTTTCTCCAAACAGCATCATTTCCTTTGGAAGTTCAGGATACTTCACCTTTTGGACATCCGTAGAATCATGCTTTTCATCTTTTTCATCAACCGATTGATTTTGACACGAGAAAAGCGCGAATAAGGCACTAACAGAAAGAATTAAAAGGAGAGAATTTCGCATCTTACGAAATTAACAAACTTGCTTCATTTTCCCTGAGGCTGTTTGTATTTAATCGTGTTTCGATAGAGAAATAGGAAAACAAAAATGAAGTAAGTGAGAAAAAACAAGATAGGTCCTACGACATTCATTTTGATCAGACTCACCATGTACATAGAAAGAACGGCAGCTCCAGCGCCAATTCCAACAAAGACATACCACACTTTTCGATCGTTTAATCCTGCATACACTAAGTGATGCGTTGTGTGATCCTTTCCACCCACCATAGGTGATTGTCCACGTTTCAAGCGGTTAATCACAACGGTTAGTGTATCGGCCGCAGCTGGTGTAAACGCCACGATTGCCACGCACAAGCCTAGCCATGAATGTTGTTCCAAATGCGTTGCGGAATTGATCAAGAATTCGAGTCCGAAGAAGGCAACAAAAACGCCTATAAATTGCGAACCAGCGTCCCCCATGAACAATTTAGAAGGATGAATATTGAGTGAAAGAAACCCCAAAAGAGCACCAAGAATACTCACGAGCGAAATCGACCAAATGTTGATATTGAACCCAAGAATAATCCAGCTACTCAACAAGCATGAAATGAGAATAAAGAACGAAGTTGTTCCTGTAATCCCGTCCATGTTATCCAACATGTTTAACGAGTTCATAATGATGATCACCCAAAGCACGGTCAATGCACCATCAATATAGATGTTATCAAACAACATGACGTACGTTCCACTGATCACGAAGAGAACGCCACAAAGCACTTGAACGCCCAGTTTGATTAATGGTTTTGTATTGTAGGCATCATCAGCTAAGCCCATCACGAAAGCGATTGAGCTAGCCAGAAACAGACCAACATATTTGTGATTTTGGAAGATATTCGTCTCTCCGTAAACAATCGAAAAAGCGATGGCTGCGAATACAAAAACAATGAAAAGACTCACACCTCCGAGCGATGGTTTCGATTCACTACTCCAGCGCACAATTACATCATTTTTGTTTCGAATACCTAACGATTTTGAGAAATTTAAGAGTAGAATATTGCCAACATAGGCCATTATGGCTCCACCGAGCCCAAAGCCGATAAGGGATAGTATTTTTATAGTTAGCATTGTCATCTAAAAAGATGTCTCAAAGTTAGCAAATTTTGCCGCCACTTCATCTTTTGGTGAAACCAGCGGAGTTTCAATTCCCCAATTGATATTCAATAGTTCATCGTTCCAAAGCAAGCTGCCTTCGCACTCTGGAGCATAGTAGTCTGTGCATTTGTAGCAAAAAATCGTATCATCCTCTAGCGCTACAAAACCATGAGCAAATCCAGCAGGAATCCAAAATTGCTTGTTGTTCTCAGCAGAAAGCTCTACTGCCACATGTTTACCGTACGTAGGCGAATTTTTACGAATATCCACTGCTACATCGATTACACTTCCTTTTGCTACACGTACCAATTTCCCTTGAGCGTGTGGAGGGTTCTGAAAATGCAATCCGCGGAGCACTCCCTTTTTTGATACCGATTGATTATCCTGAACAAATCGAATATTTCCTGCTTCCGCTTCAAAGAGTTGTTCATTGAAACTCTCAAAAAAGAGTCCTCGATCGTCTTTGAATACTCTCGGTTCTAAAATGAGTAATCCTTCTATTTCCGTTTTTGTAATTGTCATTTTCGCTTAAAAATTCGCTGGTACCACTTCTTTGTTTTCACCTCTACTTCCTCCGTATATCCGCTATCGTAGTAGCCATAACCATAACCGTAGCCATAACCGTAACCATAACCGTAGCCACCCGATTTGTTCGCTTTTACACCATTCAAAATCACATTCAATGATTTGAGTTGTTGCATGGTAAACAATTCTTTCACGCGGTTTGCGAATACGCGTTTCGAGTAATGCGACTTAAATACATAGATCGGAATGTCCGAATCGGTGAGGTTCTTAATTCCATCCGAAACCAATCCTACAGGTGGATTGTCAATAATCACCACGTCGTATCGCTCTTTTAACTCCTCTACAATCTCCTGGAATCGTTTACTCAGCAAAAGTTCAGAAGGATTCGGAGGAATGGGACCGGCCGTGATAAAATCCAAGTTTTCTACTTTCGATTTATGCAAACACTCTTCCAATGTCGCCTGATTCACAATCAAACTACTCATCCCAACGCGGTTGTCTACATCAAGTCCCAAGTGAACCTTCGGTTTTCTCAAATCCAAATCGAGCAAGACTGTTCGCTTACCAGACATTGCGATAATTCCACCCAAATTCAAGGCGACGAAAGTTTTTCCTTCACCAGATATCGAGGACGAAATCGCTATTGTCTGATAGTTCGGATGGATGTAGTTCAAGTTCGTACGAATCTTTCGCATCGATTCAGCCATGATCGACTTTGGTGCATCTGCCACAACCAATTGCGAATATTCCAGCGCTTGTTTAAACAAGGGTACACCTCCCAATATGGAAGCCTGAGTAGGTAATATCTGCTCCAAATCCTCCACCGTGTTGATCTCGTTAAAGGTGAGATAACGGAATAGAATCAATCCGAATCCAACAAAAAGTCCGAAGAAAATGAATGCTGAGTACACGAAGTTTCTACTCGGCGCCACAGGCGTTAAATTCACTTTTGCTCGCGATAAAACACGATTTGTTGATGCGTAACCAGCGTCGGAAATCTCGTACAGTACTTTCTTTTCCGTTAACAAAGTGAAATACTTCTCATTCAACTCTTGAATGTTTTTCAAACGGTTGAACTCCATTTTTTTCTCTGGTAGCTCAAATGCTTCTCCTTCCAGGGAACCAATTTTCCCTCGAAGAGCAGCAATATTTCGGCTAAATCGCTCTTCAATTGCCGCAATACTTCGCTGAATGATATTCAGCTTCGACGTTATCCGCTGGTTGATAATTTCTATTTCAGAATTGTTCTCCGTTACCTCAAAAAGGAGATCTTCCTTCTTTTCCAGAAATTCGTGCAATTCCCTCAAGTGACCTGCCAGCGACGTTTCATACGATTTCCCCAGTAGTTCAGGCAACAACTTGTATACCTCCAAACGGTTAGGTGAGCTACTCAGTTTTCGTTTTACGTTCAACAGACCATTATATTCTTCTTCCAATTCGAACAATTGATCTTGAAGCTTATTCACATTTTCCGTGATGGAAATTCCAACATTTTCAGGGTCGGACAACTGTGATTTTCGTTGATATTGAATCAAACTATCTTTGGCTGTTCGCACCTCTGAAGAGAGCGAATCAAGCTGTGCATCTATAAAGGAGATGATATTCTCCGAACTCTGACGCTTTTGTTCTTCATCGTATTCGATAAAAGACTCAGAAACTGCATTCACAATATCCCGACAAAGGGTTGCGTTGTGTCCGCGAAATGAGATACTGATGGTCTTCGCATTTGGATCGATTGCCGCCACGGAAAGATCTTTAATCAAACGATTTGACAACTGCTCTTGACCATTAAA
>JBFHGY010000076.1:0-9124 GCA_041582905.1 Crocinitomicaceae bacterium
CCCAATGTGATGAGTTCATCTCGGCTTTTTACCGACTTTAATTGTTCTGATGTAAAGTTCATCTTTTACTTTTTTAGTATTCTGGAAATGAAATCATTCCCTGTCGAGTAGCGACAGAATAAGATACGCAGAAATCGAACTTTTTCCTAGCTAAAACGGGGCTATCACAGATATTTATATTGATTTCAAATAAGCGAAAACCCGCAGCTTAGTTATCTTCCCTTTTTAGTCTTCATCAGAGTTCGAAACTGATCAAATTTGATGGGTGGAATCTCCCTAGTTACATTCAGACTCACCCATTTTTTCTATATTTAACCTCGATCAGACCGTTTGTAAACCACACTGTATGACAAATCAACAAATTGCCGAAATACTACGTTCCCTTTCTACTCAACATTGCTTGAGAAAAGCGGATCGAATTGAAGAAGATGAAGATGAATTCGCAGGAAAATTAGACCTACGTCACCTGAGCTTATGGGCTACTGATGTGAGTAGATTAGTCCGTGATATTTGTCAATTGAATATGGAAACTTCTGGAATGCTTTCTTCCATCGACCTCAGCTTTAATATCCTTCTATCGGATGAAGGAGCAATGGCGTTAGCGAATCATCTTCCTCGCTCACTATCTGAGGTTCATTTGGTAGACTGTGGAATTGGTGATATGGGTGGTATGGCTCTACTTGAATGGATGGATGACGCACATGGCTTGCGCATTATTAACTTGGAACAAAACAACATTTCGAGAGCAATGCGTGAGAGATTTGCAGCATTCGCGAATGATAATCCACACATCATGATCGTGCTGTAGCGATTCTTTTTGCTCTTTCGTGAAGACCGAATGACTGAATTCCTATCAAAATTGGCCGAAATTAGCACGGTCTACTCGCTCATTTTTTTAGTCCAGCATTTCCTTTTCACTTGGTAATATGCACTCGTACTTTGATGAGAAGAATTTAGAGGACTGTTATTTTACACAGGTCTAATTATCAATCCTTTTCACATGAAAACGAGACAAAAAAGGCCATCTACCAAAAATAATCCACATCTTTGGGTATAACCGAGAAATCATGAAACGAACATTACTATTTACGCTTTTATGGGGTGCATTTTCTTTGAACGCACAAAACACCATTGTTTGGACACCACCTGTTGAAGTGACAGGATCTTCAAATGCGCACAGGCCTCGCATTGATCTACTTGCTGATAACACTCCCGTGCTTATCTGGGGAAAGTTTACGGGGTCAAGTAACAAAGATTATTTTTTCTCGAAATGGGATGGTACAGGCTTCCCTTCAGCTACTGTTTTAAATGACGTGAATATTTTGACTTACGATTGGGGCGGAACAGATATCGTTGCGGATGGAAATACACTGTATACAGTTTACAAGTCATCGGATGTTACGGTAGGAAAAGTCTTTTTAAGAAGATCGACAGACGGAGGAGCCACATGGGAGCCAAAAATTCAAATTGAGCAAGCCAATGAGCTCGCCATGTACCCAAGTGTTGAAGCATACGGAGGAAACACAGTGATGGTCACATACATGGTGCACGGAACAGGCGGGAGTAATCCTCAATACATTGTACGGACATCCAATGACGGTGGACAGACTTTTTCTTCCCAAGCTAGTGTGAGTTCGGATTTCGGCGCCGAAGCTTGTTATTGCTGTCCACCCGCGATTGTCGGAAATAGCGATTATCAGGTGATGTCGTTTCGAAATGACGATGGAAACATTCGAGACATGAAAGCGGGAGTTTCAACGAATGGAGGTGCTACGTTTGACACACAAATCAGTTTGGATGATCATTATTGGATTATCGCTTCGTGTCCTTCATCGGGTGGAGATGTGGTATTAAATGGATCTCAATTGTACTCGACTTACATGAGTAAAGGAAGCGGCGATGAAATGATTTACTTCGTAGAAGATGATTTATCCGATGCTACTGTCTACACGGAAGCACAAGCTGTCGAACTAGGGACAACAACGACAATGAATCATCCGCATTTGACCAACTTAGGTGATTCTGTGCTGCTCGTATGGCAACAAACGGATCAAGGAGAGACAAACATTTGGTACAATTTCTCAGAAACAGGAATGAGTGGGTGGCAAACTTCCACTGCTGCTCCTCTTCTATTGGATGGAACGCAAACCAAACCGGATGTAGCCATGGGATCCGATGGTTCGATTCATTTGGTATACCACGATTTGGAACTTGATCGCGTGATGTATACAAAGGGATCGTTTAGTTCAGCTGGAGGTACAGAGTTGGAATTAGCACAATTCCAAATTCATCCAAATCCGACAGAAGGCAATATCACGCTAACAGGAATTGAAGCGAATACTTCCTACCTTGTTACAGATCTCAATGGGAAAACTGTTCTTGACGGACGTGGCGAACACGTAGCATCCGATGTGTTAGATGCTGGTGTGTATATTATCACGATTGAAGGATATCAGCAACAAAAATTTGTGGTGAAGTAGATGACTACTTGTTCTCCACGAACTTTAAAGAAATAGAATTCACGCAGTGACGTGTATTTTTTTCGGTGAATTGCTCTCCGATAAACACGTGACCTAGATGTCCATCACAGTTGGCACAGAGAATTTCTGTTCTACGTCCATCTGCGTCTGTTTCTCTTCGCACTGCTCCTTCGATTTCATCGTCGAAAGACGGCCAACCGCACCCTGAATTGAATTTATCTTGAGAGTGGTACAAAGGAGCTTCACACTGGCGACAAACGTACATTCCATCGCCCTTGTGCTTGTTGTACTCACCTGTAAACGGCATTTCCGTTCCTTTGCGCAGGATTACACGTTGTTCCTCTTCGTTGAGATTATTCCAGTTTTCTTTTGATAAGGTCATAATTGAAAGCTTGATTAGAATGCGAAACCGCTATTCCCCATTTGTCCAGACAATTCTTTCACCGCTTCATTCATGGCTTGTTTTAGCACATTTTCTTTTCCATCTTTTGCGGTGATCACCAATTTCCCTCCTGTATTATCGTACTCGAAAGAAACAAACTTCGCTACCTTCAAAATGATGCTCAATTCTTCCTTTTCAAACATTTCAGCTACATCATCTGGGTTCAATCCTTCTAAATTCAGGAAGAAATTGATTCCTGATTTCCCAAAATTCTCTGCTCCTTTTGGGAGAGTTAAGGTATTTCCTTCGGCTGCTGGCTTCGAAAGAATGGAAACTCCATTTTCCTCAAGCGTGAAAGCAGGCACTCCCGGCATCAGCGATGCTCCTCCATATTCTTCGAACTTGTTCAATCCCTCTCTTCCCTTTTCTTTCACACCTACAAAGGCATTAATTTCTGGGGTAAATGCTCCTGAGGCATCTGGCTCACCAAACATGAGCAATCCAACTTTTCCATCCCACAGGTCGCTCAATTCGCTAGCTCCAGTCGCCAATTTCACCAACAGGTATTGATTTCCTAATCCTTTATTGATCGCGTTTGGAGACAATTCATTCGCTAGCGACTCCATTTTCTTTACATCCATATTGATGCTGAAGCCCATTCGTGGTGTTCCTGCACCTAATTCTTTCAAAATTGGAGCATTGTCATTTCCTGCTAAGAACATTTTTGATTCCAGTTCTTTGCTGAACAAGTTCTTCATTTCAATGACAGCCTTTCCATCTTCAAATCGCACCGAAGATTTCACGTAGCCATCTTTCAACATTTTTTCGAGTTCCTTTTGCTGTTCTTTTGGAGCATCCTTCAAATCACCAGAAGCCGTTCCATATAAGTTCGCAAGACTCACTCCCATTTGGATATCACCACTTCCCGATTCGATCAATTCGGCTACCTTTCCTGTGCTCAATTCCCCTTCAGCGCGCTTGAATGCATCCGTCAATGATTTTACCTCGTCAGGATTGTTCGCTTGTAGCACGATCACCGCCAAGTGTTGTTTGAACCCAAGCGTCATGTCTCCCGAAGAAGTATATTCGAAACCATTCGCTTCATTGAGGTCAAAGCTCATTTCTGATTGAAGGTGATTTTTCAACTCTTCTTTATTTTTCACCTGTACAAACAACACCACTTTTTCAGGAGTTCCATCGTGATTCAATGGACCATGCGCAGCGTAATACACAGGACCTTTCGCGTCAATAAAGTTGTTGTAGGTATCAATTTCAGAACCCACTACTACATTGAGCATATCTACACTTGCATAATCAGCTTTCTCTAAAATTGTATTGATGTGTGCCTTTCCGAAAGCCACAACTTCTTTATTGTCGTTGAGGTATGCCGATAAATATTCGTCCATTTCTCGCTTTACTTCATCTTTGGAACAAGCAGCCAAAAAGAATAATGCGAACAGTGCGATTGTGATATGTTTGAAATTCATAATGATTTTCCTTGGTTAATTTTTTCTCAAATTTACGATTAATTGTCTATCTAACTCAGCATATATTATGCCAATCAAATCGTTTCCAAATCGTACCTTTGCGTATGCACACAATTGAGCCACATTACCTCTGGCGTAATTATTACGTAGCTTCGGAAGATCCGAATTCACCATTCTATGGTCGCGAGTACAGTGAGTTTGAGTTTCAGGACAAGATTTACAATTATTACATCCATCCTCAATGGGATACGATTGACTCTCCGACACTCTACTTAAAAATCTTATTCGTTGATTGGCATCAGGGGTATTGCATCATCGAGTTAATTGGCGAATGGAACGATGCGATTGAGAACGACATCATGACCTTGAAGCGTGACTTAATTGATGAGTTGATTCCGCAAGGAGTAGACAAATTTCTCATGATTGGGGAGAATGTGCTCAACTTTCATGCTTCCGATGATTGTTATTACGAAGAATGGTTCGAAGATGTGGAAGATGGATGGATTGCTTTTATCAATTTTCATGAGCATGTTTTGGAAGAAATGCGCCAAACGGGAATTGATCATTACGTAGTAATGGGCGGACAAATGGAAGAAATCGATTGGCGAACGTATCGTCCAGAGCAAGTGTTTAAACGGATTAATTCCATTGTACAAAAGCGACTCGAATGAATCATTTAGTGAGCTCCATACGCACTTATTTTGATACTGATGTTGACCACTCTGAAGACATCGCTCGATTGTTTCATGAAGAAACATTGAGTCGAGGCGACTTCCACACAACCATTGGAGCACGCCATGGACGCTTGAGTTTTATCAAGTCAGGATACATTCGAATTTACCGCCAGACAGACAAAAAAGAAGTCACTCAATGGATTTCGTCTCCGGGAGAATTTGTGACTGATCTAAATTCCTTAATGTTCGATCAAACAGCTAGATGGAACATTGAAGCCTTAACAGACTGTGAACTCTACACGATGGATCATTCTACGTACAAGAATGTCTTACAGCATACCAAAAACTGGGGTGAAATTGAGAAACTGTTCATCGCAAAATGTTTCATGACCATTGAAGATCGAGTATTTAGTTTTATTTCGATGACAGCTGAAGAGCGCTATGAATTCCTGTGCGAAGCAAAACCTGAACTTTTACAGCATATTCCTCTTCAGTACATCGCTTCCATGCTGGGAATGACACCTGAAACATTGAGTCGAATTCGCAAAAAAATCATTTCTTGATATTTGTCAAGAGTCAGCCTTCTGTTTTGATGAACCTTTGTAAAAACAAAACATCAAGACATGAAACATCAC
Organism: Crocinitomicaceae bacterium; assembly: GCA_041582905.1. Taxonomy (GTDB): domain Bacteria; phylum Bacteroidota; class Bacteroidia; order Flavobacteriales_D; family Crocinitomicaceae; genus UBA4466. The sequence continues at coordinate 5,659 of JBFHGY010000076.1, forward strand.
ATTCATACACAGATCAACATTGAAGCGAACAGCGAAACTGTTTGGAAAATTCTCACCGACTTTGACGCCTATCCGAATTGGAATCCATTCATCACCTCCATTGAAGGGAAATTGGAGCTTGGTGCACGATTAAAGGCAGACATTGGATCGTTCACGTTCAAGCCAACCGTAAAAAAACTAGAGAAGGGCAAAGAACTAACGTGGCTCGGTCGATTACTCTTCCCAGGATTGTTTGATGGAAGACATACCTTTGAATGCATCCATAAATCCGATGGAAGTACTACGTTTATCCAGAAAGAAGCATTTTCAGGCATTCTTGTGCCTTTTCTTAAGAAAAAACTCGATGATGAAACGAAGGAAGGTTTTGAAGCGATGAACAAACGACTCAAAGAAATGGCGGAGGCAACATGAAAACTATGCAGAAATAAAAAATCCCACTCTCTCAAGTGGGATTTTGCATATATCGTGTTGAACTCTGGTACTTATTTCTTCACCATGATGTTTGAAGACATCGCTTTGTTTCCAACGAAGAAGTGAACAACATAAATTCCATCTTCAATGTCTGAAGGCAAGGCAATTGATTCGTGGTTCTCACCAACTTCTGATTGTCCCAAGTTGAAAGTGAATACCGATTTTCCGCTCAAGTCAACTAAATTCAAGTTCATTTCTCCAATTGCCAATGAATTGAAATCAACTACGAGTTTGTTTGACGCTGAGTTGTACCCTGCTACAAACTTCGAATCGAATGCTTCTTGCTCGTCAACTCCTACAGTAGAACCAAATGTATGCGTTGATAAGTAGATCATATCTCCATTGGTTGATCCGTCATCGTTGGCAATGTTCGAAGCAATGTAAAAGGTAACAGGACCTACATCTGTTGCTGGCGCTACCCATGACCATGCGAATTGACCAGAAGTATTACTTGCTGAAGTATGAGAAACGTAATCACGTCCTCCAGCAGCATAATTTTGTGTTCCTCCGATTCCAGCTCCAACTAATGACCCTGCCATAACATCCGATCCATCCAAAGTTGTCGAAGAAAAACCAGATTTCGCGTTAAATGATGTTTGCTGAAGTGTTGCTGTATAGGTTGTTCCAGGAACATACGCTGTAACTGGAGTCGTTCCATCCAATAAAGCAAATGAATTCTCGGAAGTACCGTCTAAAACATTACCATTGTGACATTGGGTACAGTTTTGTTCTCCTGGTGCTCCAGTAGCTCCTGACATTCCTCCTCCTGAGAAAAGGTGTTGCTTTGCGTTGAATTTTTCAACCGTGCTTGACTCACCTGCATGTTGAAATGCAAAGAATCCGATTGATGCTAAAGCTAAAGAAGTTAAGATGTAGCTTTTTTTCATAATTGTCCGTTTAAGGGTGTTAAGTTATACAATTTTAATTGTCCTGTGTTCCTTGAGACACCCAGCAATCAAACTGCTGAATAAGTGTATCATTTAACTTTGGTTGCCCAAAAGGCATCGGCGTAGGACCACTGTTGTGGTTAATGACGTCAGAAATGATGCTAGCGTTGGCAGAAATGTTCGCATATCCTTCCAAATTGTATCCGGCTGATGCAGATCCAGCGTTGTGACAACCACTTGTAGAACAATTTGTTTGAATCATTGGTTCTACTGTTGCAGCGAAGGAAATGGTATCTGGACACTCTGAAGGGTCCACCACTACTGGCTCAATTTGCGTTTTATCTTTGTTACACGAAATCACTAAAACGGAAGTAACTGCAAACATGAGCAATCCGACTGTTATGTATGTTGCTCTTCTCATAGCTTAAATTTTCTCGAAATACTGAACCCGAATCGGAACTCCCCTGCTAACCAGTCGGAAGTTGTGTATGGAATAAACTGTGCTTCTCCGAAACCACGTGAATTAGTAAAATTCATTTTAAAATTGTGACCATTTGTTGTCCACTCAAATGCAACTCCCAAACTATTCTTCATGTTTTCACGCAACCCTGAAGGGTTGAAGTTTTGGTAATATTCTACTATCAATCCGTAGTTTTTGCTGAATTTATAGTTCACTGCTCCACCAAGTGAGAACAAGCCATTCGTATCATCATTTGTCACTAAGTTTCTATGCACGTAGGTTGGCATAATTTGCAGACTTAATTTCTCTCCAAACTTTCGAGCGGCAATCAACTGAGCGCTGTACGCCATTCGATGTGTGAACTTTGGATAACTGATGACTTGAGTAAGATCATCCGAAGCTTGTTGGTACGAGATATATGCAGATCCCATCGCTGCTAAGCTCAATGGCATCTTATCTTTATTTTGAGTTAAAATTCGGTATTTGGTGAACCCATCGACCAATGATCGGTATGGACTTCCCGTACCTTTCGATCTTCCGAGACCAATCATCCACTTGTCGCTGAGTCCATATTCAAACGCAAAACGGATATCAGCTGCTTGATCGAAACCGAAGAATTGTTGTACCCCACCATTTGTTCCAGCGATATCCCCAAATCGGTGTTCGATTCGAAACTCGAGAATTCGACCTTTAAGTGTCTCAACAGAATGACCATTAATCACGCGTGTACCTGTAAACGTTTCTTCTACGTCTTGGGCGTGTGAAGCTGATGCCAAAGCAAGGCAAGACAGCACGAGTAGTTGTTTTATCATTTTTTCGCAATTTGTTTGATATAAGCAACGAGGTCGTTTAATTGTTCATCGCTCATTTTTTCTTTCGTGTAGTGCGGCATGTATTGCTTTCTACCTATTTTCGAATAAGTTCCGTGTCGTACAATCTGATATACTGACTGATCCGACCAATTTTTCCGATTTCTCCACAGGAAGCGTCCAGAGAGTTTACCATTATCCAAATGAAGGTAGGTTACTCGCTTATTTTGGTGACAATACATGCATGCTTTTTCATAGATGTATTGACCATTTTCCACGTTTCCACCTTTCCCATACTGACGGTCACTTCGATCCATTGTTTCCAAGAAAGTAGCGGAATAAGACTGTCTGTATGTTTCTTTAATGGATTGAATCAAATCACTTTTTTCGCTCGTACTTAATCCTCCTTTCAAAATGGCATTGAGGTTTTCATCTGATACATCAAGATCACTGATTTTCAATTCATTTTTCTTGAAGTAGTGCATGATCGCTTCGAGCTCCCAATCTTCGATGTATCGTCCAGAAGCACAGTATTTGGAGCAGAGCTGAATCGCATTTGGCAATGAATTTCGGGCGTCATCTACTAACTCTCCGTATTTCTTTACATAATCGTCATTGTAGAAAGACGTTCGATTGTAAATTCCCCAAAGTGTTGATCCTGGAAGAAAAGGCAAACCGTTTTCCTTAGCATACTTCAGGCGATCATCTGTCGATTCGCTGCTAATATCACTGAATTCTCGAGTTGTATTATGGCAATCTGTACATACAAAGTAGGTTGAAATTCGCTTTGATTTTTTTCCATCTCGCATTGTGTAACCATTGTACACCAACTCTTCTCC
>JBFHGY010000077.1:0-9105 GCA_041582905.1 Crocinitomicaceae bacterium
ACCAAGCGATAACCGTGCGTTGGATAACAACATGACAGAATTAGAAGCTTGGAAGCTTTCTAAATGGGAAGGCGGTCCACGCTACAATGAATTGTTTAGAAACTTCAAACGTGATACGCTACAAAGAAGCATTTTGAGCGCTAAATTTGAAAGCCGTTCTTACCTAGAAGCTCGTAAATTGAGTGGACTTGGACAGTTCTATCCTGATTCTTTGCGTTACATCCCATTGACGAAAGGAAAAGAAGAATGGAAGTTGGAGACAATCGACTCATTGGATTTAGGAGATGGATCAAAAGCTCCAGCTGTTAAGGTGAGTGGAACGCTTCCATATATCAACAAGGAAATGTACTTCGGATCGTTGACGTCACCAAACGACTTGAGCGGTTCTTGGGAGGATGAGAAATAATCCATGGATTGGGACAATTTGTCCTTTTCTGTCGATTTTACTTTCCATCAGGCATGGACTTCAATTGAAATGCTGGTTAACAAAAAGTAGGTTCTTATGAAAAAACACCTTGCCATCAGCCTTTCACGAGATGGAGCAAGCTTTGTTTCACTTCAGGATTCACGTATTGACCAAGAGCACTCCGTTTCTTTTCACGGTTTCAACGCGTCAGTAGTCAAAAACCAACTCAGCGAAGTATTCAGTACGATTTCTTTTCTTGGAGAAGAATTTGACGAAGTAACACTTGCTTGGAATACGAATCAATCGACACTTATTCCCAATGGAATTTTCGCGGAAACAGATGCGAATGCTGTCTTTACCTTATGTTTTGGTGATGGTGTAGATAGTTCTGAAATCGACTATAACCGATTTTGGGAAGCAGGAGTTGTCAATGTCTTCGAAATTCCGACTTGGATCAAAACCTTCTTTGTGATCAAGTTTCCTCGCATCGTGATTCAACACATGGGGACACATGCCCTCCGCGGAGCACTGGACAGCAATGCATTTAATCTTAAAGCTTCGCTTATCATCAACGAGAGCTATTTCTTTTTGTCGATGATTAAGCACAACCAACTTCAGTTTTATTCCTTTTTTGACGCGCAATCTTCGGAGGATGTCGTTTATCATTTGGTATTTGCCCTCCAACAAAAAGAATTGACAGAGGAAAAAGGACTGATCGAATTGATTCCTGGAGCAAACGATCTTTCGGTTTCACTACACGAAATAAAAGAAGGACTTGAAAAGATCAAAGATTTATCTAAATTCACAGTAAACATCGAAAGCGATTTCATTCCAAAAGCCCAGCAACTGTGCGTATAATTCGAGGAAAGTACAAAACAAGAAAATACGGGATTCCTAAGAAGTTTCCTTCACGTCCCACAACCGATTTTGCCAAAGAAGGTTTATTTAATGTCTTGGACCATCAAATGGTGTTACACGATTTAGACATTCTGGACTTGTGTGCAGGTACGGGAAGCATTTCCATCGAATTTCTCTCTCGTGAGTCTGGACAAGTGGTTGCCGTTGATCAAAACTACAACTGTGTCCGCCACATTCAAGAAATGGCGAAACGTTTCGATTGCACGGAAGATTTACTTGTGTACAAACAAGAAATGCTCCGCTTTCTCGAAAAAACTACTCAGCAATTTGACTTAATTTTTGCCGATCCACCGTATGCTTATGCACATCATGCACGGATCGCGGAATTGGTCTTTGAACGAGACTTGTTGAATGAGGACGGGCGGTTAATTATTGAACACGGAAAAGAAACCGATTTGAGCGATATAACTCATTTTGCTTTTTCTCGTATATATGGAAACGTGCATTTCAGTTTTTTTCAAATAAATCAAGAAGATGAGTAAAATTGGCGTTTTCCCTGGATCATTTGACCCATTCACAAAAGGACACGAAGCCGTTGTTCGCAAGAGCTTAGGTCTATTCGATAAAATCATCATTGCTGTTGGTATCAATAGTTCAAAAAATTACATGTTTGAGCTAGAAAAACGCTTTGAGCACATCAATGAGCTGTTCAAGAATGATGATCAAGTAGAGGTTCAATCCTTTCAAAAACTGACCGTAGAATTTTGTAAAGAAGTTGGAGCAAGTCACATTGTCCGCGGTCTCCGTGACTCCAAAGATTTTCAATACGAAAAATCGATCGCTCACATGAATTTTGACATATCTGGAATTGATACTGTTTTCTTCCTAACCGAGCAAAAGTACAGCGCAATCAACTCATCGATCATACGAGAAATTCACCGAAACAATGGATCCATCGAACCATTTGTAACGAAGCCACATCTTCTCGTTTAATAGTTGGTACAATAAATGTATTTACCTTTCTGTTGAAGAACATCTTTAACATTTTTCAAAAAACCGTTGATTATGAATAAACTCATTCTATTCTTTTTACTGCTTTCGGGAACTGTTAGTGCTCAATCCGTTACGATTTCGGGCATCGCTCCTACCTACGTAGGAAAAGACATCGAAGTATATGAAATCGAGGATTATTTCAGTAACTCCGAACGATTAATTGCGAGTTCAACGGTTGCCGCAGACAGTACTTTTTCCTTGAAGTTTTCTTCACCCATTACACAAAAAGTGGTTGTCAAAGGAATGAACAATAAAGGTTTTTTGTACGTTCAACCCGAAGCGAAATACAACATTTTTGTACCTGAAAAGGACAAGTATGACCCATACAGACCAACAGGAAATAGCATTGAACTTGTTTTTTTATCGCTCGACAGCACAGACATCAACTACAAGATTCTTGGTTTCCAACGTTGGATTGATCGCTTTATCGGCTTGAACTTTCATCTACGTACGTACGATAACGTATTGTTCAACGAGCGCTTGGAAACATTCAAAACCAACGTAGAAAAGGCGTACACATCGGATTCTTCTCAGTTCTTGAAAACGTACATCCGTTTTTCTATCGCAAGCTTGGACAACATTGAACACGGAGCTGCCAGAAATCGCTATGAGAAACACGATTTCTACATCAAGCAGTCAAGAGTAGCTTATCGAAACGATGCATATATGGCCTACATTTCTGATTTCTATCAAGAGATGATTCCTCGCTTATCGAAAAAAACGAATCAGGCTGTCTACATGGGCGTTTTGAAAAGTAGTCCAACTGAGGTGATGAATGCATTGGGAGGAGAATATACCTTGATCAACATGCGTATACGCGAAATGATCATGATCAAATCGTTGGCGGATGAATATCATTCTACTGATTTCCCGAAGACGAACATTTTGACCATACTCGACAGCGTAGCAAATGGAAGTTTGTTTGAAGCAAATGCCGTAATCGCTAAAAATATGCGTAATCGTTTGACGGAACTCGTACCGGGCGCCAAAGCCCCCGATTTTGTATTAGCACAGCAAGGTCAAACCACCAAAACACTCTATAGCTTCAATGGCAAGTACCTGTATTTACATTTCATGGACCCCAATAATCAACAGAGTATTAAGGAATTGGATCTACTGAAAGCAGCGTATGATCAATATGGTGACTACATTGAATTCGTGACTATTTATCGTAATCAGGATAATATCGAGAAGGCTCCATTGGAAAAAGTACAACAACTACCTTGGGACGTATACGGTATCGCACTAGGAAATTCACTCTGGAAGAACTATCGAATTGAAGCTTTCCCCCACTTTGTGCTGATTGACGCGACTGGAAACATTGTGGCAAGTCCAGCTTTGGGACCAACACCTAACGGAGAATATGAGACCATCGATAAAACCTTCTTTGCGATCAAGAAATTAGTCGATCATGAAAATCGTGCGCCTGACAATCCATACGACGGTATTCGTGGTCAGTAAGAAGATCCCGAAGAGCGATACATAAATCCGAAGAATACGCCAAAAATTCCACCGAGGATGTGTGCGAATTGCGACACTTGGTCTTCACCGAAACTCCTTACGATTTCCTGCCCAATGTAGAGCAAGACAATCAAGATGAAAGTAAGCGGTATTTCCTTTGAACGAAGGTCAACCATGGAACTCAGAACAATCATCATAAAAACAATTCCACTGGCTCCGATAAGTCGGTGATCCCAGAAAATAATGTGAACAAGAGCGGTGAGAATCGCTGTGAGTACGGTCATAATGATCACGCGCTGTGTTCCCCAACGTTTTTCAATAAACGGTCCAATCAACAAAATGATGGAAATGTTTCCAATTAGATGAGTAATACTCGCATGTCCCATTGTGTAGCCCACTAAACTGACGTACCACTCCCAATTGGAAAAATCAAAATCACCGTGAAGTGTCAGCATACGGGGAATTGTTCCATCGGCTTGAAACAGAAAATACAATGCAATTGCCAAGATGGAAAATAGAATCGAAAACGGGGCGTTAACAGTTACTCTCATCCTAATTTATTAGTGTCGAAAGATACATATATTACAGAACTAAGCTTGAATTTTTCGTAATTTTGACTTTCAAAAATGAATCAATATGCGCTTTAATTTATCTGAAATCAACGAACTCATTCGCGAACGCAGAACTATCTATCCAGAGCAATTCAGTACTCGAAAAGTTCACCGCGAGCAATTGGAAGTTATTTTGAATAATGCGCAATGGGCTCCCACTCATGGAAATACTCAACCGTGGCGTTTTCAGGTGTTCATGGGAGAAGAATCACGACAAAATTTGAGTCAGTTTTTAGGAAAAACGTATCAAGAAGTTATTCCTCAAGAAATGCAGAATGATGCAAAGCTGGCAAAAATTATGCGTCGTCCCCTACTCGCTTCGGCCATTGTTGCTGTATCCATGGAACGTCAACCCGAAGAGAAGATTTTGGAATTGGAAGAAATTGAAGCAGTCGCTTGTGCCGTACAGAACATGCATTTGACCTGCACCGCATACGGATTGGGAGGATTCTGGGCAACTCCAAAAATCATTTATACTCCGCAAATGAATGAATTCCTAGGTTTGGGTGAAAAAGACAAATGTTTAGGTTTATTCTTCATTGGGTACCCAGATATCGAATGGCCAAAATCACACAGAAGACCGTTGGAATACACTACGAAATGGCACGAGAAATAAGCGCATTTCATTTCGTATCTTTGCACAAATTGTTTTGAACTCATGGACAATCCAGTAGATCATCCCATTGATTTGGGTCTTGTAAATTACTCACGACATCCTGAAAACAAGGATTATATCGTTTATCGATTTGCGGATGAAAACCGTGCTAAAGCCTTCGAAAAAGCGCTTACCGAAAAGGAGATCTATTTCGAAACAGACACCCATGAAAAAAAGCAGGTGACGTATTACCTATTCGGAATTCATAAAAACGATTACAAAGTCACGCAAAAACTTAATTATCAAGTTGAAGGACAACACAGAAAGCCTTTTATTCCCTATGCGGGTTTTCGTTGGTTTTTGATTTTATTGTCATCAGTCGTGATGCTCTTAGCCATTTTAGGCTATTGCAAAGCTCAGGAAAAACTCAGTTCCTCGGATGATTCGGTCATTTTACTAAATGACGAGGCATCAACTGAGAATAATTAGAAAAATATTGCGTTCTTAGCATCATATGAAAATAGGTCTCTACGTGTGCATGTTGTTTCTTTCGTTAAGCTCTTTGGCGCAAGAAAAAACGGATAAGCTTCCGACATATTTCGGAGTTCAGGTACGTCCCATTTTCCCAACGAATTACATTGGTGAACGCATTACAAGCTTGAACGGAAGCGGATTTGAAACAACTATTTCTCAACGATTGGGTTATGGTTTTGGAGGAACCGTTCGTGCGAACATCACTAAATTAATCGCTTTTGAGTCTGGTATCAACTTTACACAACGCTATTTTGATTTAGATGTAGCTATTCCCGATTCCAACGTAGTAGGAAGTCAGAATATGACCTTTGTCGAATACGACATTCCCATCAATGCATTGATCTACATCCAATTGAGCGACGAGATTTTTATGAATGCTTCCCTCGGTGGAATGATTACCTACAAACCAACCGATACTCGCGTACAAATCCGCCCAGATGGAAATCATTATTTTGCCTTGTATGGACTACGAAATAACAGCGTGGGATTTGACATCAATGCAAACGTAGGGTTTGAGTACCGTACCCGAAAAAGTGGTTTCTTTTACATTGGAGGATCAGCTCGTGTACCTTTGCAGCCACTTTTCACCTATGCTGCATTCTACAATTACGATGCGAATTCAACGCTACTAACAGGCGACGTTGATGGTTCTTTCCTCACATTGGATTTCAAGTATTTCTTCCCGCTTATCAAAAACAAAGGCCCTCAATTTTTGCGAGGACCAATTGAGTAGTTCCTCCAATTTCGCACGCTTCCTTCGAGTTATATTGAAATGGATGTGAAGGGAACTTGACATGTATAATTCCCGTCACGATTACTCAAATCCGGTCAATTTTAAGGCTTACTATTCTCATCTTTAAGTTATACTTTAACTTACTTCACTATGATAAAAACAGTAGTAATTGCCTTGAGCATCTTTTCGTCCGTATTTACCTTCGCACAGACAAATGAAGATTCGAAACATTTAACTTCCGTTGGATTTCAAGTCCGATCTATTTCTCCCGTTGGTGTAACAGGAAAAAACACTTATCACATCAGCTCTAATGGATTCGAGACACGAATTTCGCAGCAAGCGGGCTTCGCAATTGGCGCAGTCATTCGAACGAACCTTTCTGAAAAATTTGCCATTGAAACAAGTATCAACTTTACGCATAGACGTTTTAATATGGAAGTATCTATTCCTGACTCCAATGTTTTTGGAAGTTCGGATATGACGTTTATTGAATACGATATTCCGATCAATGCGATTATGTATACACAATTGAGTGATCGGATGTTCTTGAACTCATCTCTAGGAGTTGCTATTCGTTATCAGCCAAGTGATACTCGTGTTTTCTTATATCCTGAAGATCGACATTATTTCACCTTGTATGGTTTACGCAACAACAAGATTGGAGGAAACTTCAATGCAAGTCTTGGCTGCGAGTACCGTACAGAAAAAGCAGGATCATTTTATCTTGGAGGATCTGCTCGTCTTCCATTTCAATCCCTATTCGAATATGCGGCGACTTACAATTACGATGGTAACGTAACAGACATTTCAAGTAGAATAGATGGATCCTTTCTGTCATTGGATGTCAAATACTTACTTCCCATTCAAAAAAAATAACGAAGGCGTGTAAATGACCTGAGATCTTGGAATAATTTTTGCTTATTGAAGGACAAATTCTGTATTCATGAAACCAATTTATACCCTTCTATTCCTTGTGTCAACTGCTCTATTTGCCCTTTCATCCTGCACTGCTAGTGGCTCTGTCTCCAATGTTGAAGCAAAAATTGTGGGAACATGGGAATTTGACGAAGTGAAGTTCAAACCAGACGGAAAATCCTGCTATTCGGACTACTCTGATGGTTTCAGAGGATCAACGGTTACATTCAAAGAAGGCGGAATTTTAGAAGCCTACGACAAAGATCTCGACACGACAGCGAGCGGATATTGGTACATCGATTACTACGAAGAATATGACAGTGACGGCGATACACGTAAAACCATTTACTATATGGTGGGAACACTCGACATTCCTGAGTTGAACATTTACACGGATTTGTTGTGGGACGAATTATCGGTTTCCAATAAGCGCTTGTCGGCTATCGAAGAAGATAAGAAAGACGGGAAGTTTCGATATAAGATGGTGAGATGATTGGGTGTGATTGTCCGATGGTCGGATCCTCAAACACACGTAATTCTTGGAAAATGTGTTTCTTTGCTTCATGCAAAAAAGAATCGATGAATTGATTGAACGTTTCAATCTACAGGCGCATCCAGAAGGCGGATATTATTCAGAGGAATACCGATCGGAAATTACCCTTCCGAACCTAGAACGTCAGCTGATGACTTCCATTTATTTCTTGCTTCCATCGGGGCATGTTTCCCATTTTCATCGAATAAAGAGTGACGAATTGTGGTTCTTTCATGAAGGAAGTCCGTTGACTGTGCACACCTTGGATGAAAAAGGTCATACGGAACATTTGGTTGGACTCAATTTTACTGCTGGAGAAACACCACAATTATTGGTTCCATCTGAGACCATTTTTGGATCATCCGTTAATGACGAAAACAGCTATTCTTTTGTTTCGTGCGTGGTAGCTCCAGGATTCGATTTCCGCGATTTCGAGTTGTTTACCTCCGAAGAATTATTGATGGATTATCCTGATCACAAAAAGGTGATTAAGTTCTTAACTACTGAATAAATGGGGCTTAGAGCGCGTTTTCTACGACCGATGAAACTATGGTTTCGTCTGGTTTTAATCATTCTTTTGGTGACATCTTTAGCGCTGCATGTTGGGACCTATTACCATTATTATCACTCCTATTACCCGAGGTTCTTTCACATCATCATGATTGTCGGGGTGATTTTTCTATTGCTCAACCCGAAAGGTATTCGTTTACTTTTCTTTGTGTTTTTCTCCTACTTATTGATCGACATTTTTACTAAGGGAAGTTACCCAGCTGCTGATATGCGTTGTGCAATTCCTTCATGCATGCTAAGTTTACCTTTGCACTGGATAGGAGTTTCTGTGAATACTATCGTGTATATTCATCTGGTTTTATATGCCTTACTGGCATATTTCTCCTTTAACCACTCGTTTCTTGGGAAGTATACACTGGAAAGTGAATCTGAAATCTTGGATGATTTAGAGTGATTGACATGACTACATCATATTGATTTATAGCAAAGTGTATATCATCGTAAAAATCTATTTCGCAATATGGCGAAATGCACAAATGGCAATATTGCGCTATTGCAAAACTCCACCAAATAATCAGGCTGAATACCGAATAAGCCGTTGCTTAGCCACAAGAAATAAAACATAGTTTGTGAAGACTGAATGCTGAACGAAGAATAAACGAAGTTTATGAAGACAGAGTGCTGAACGGGAAGTTCAACAGCACGAAGGAAATTCTATAGCATAAAGGAAGTTCGGAAGCGTTAGAAGAGAAAGCTCTGCTTTTGAAGACCTAACACCGAACGAAGAATAAACATAGTTTATGAAGACTGAGTGCTGAGCGGGAAGTTCTAAAGCACGAAGGAAGTTCGGAAGCGTTAGAAGAGAAAGCTCTGCTTTTGAAGACCTAACGCCGAACG
>JBFHGY010000078.1:0-9023 GCA_041582905.1 Crocinitomicaceae bacterium
AGTTCTCTACGCTTTTTTTATCTCGATCCGCTACAATACCAAAGGTATTTTGTTCCCATCTCACCGCATTAAAAAGCGACTTTCGTTCGAGACCATTTCCTTTATTCATCTGAACTAGTCTATCCTGTTCAGATGAGTCCGTTGGTTCAGACAATAGACAGATCGTATTCCAAAAATCACCAAACTCACTCATGGATGCACATTCATAAAATCCAAGTTTGATCTTTGGTAAAGTCAATACCGATGGATTGAAAGGTTCTTTCACCCCTGCGATCAAAACATTTATTTCAAGCAATTCGATGTCTGAACGAATGTCTACATCTTTATCGAGCATTGTCTCAAGCTTTGTCTGTAACGCATTTTCAGTAAGCCCAACACTCTCTTTGATTTCCTCTTTGAGAAAGGTAACGACTTCATCATCCTTTGAGTCAATGGAAAGCTCTTCGATTTCCTTGTAATTGAATAAACTTACCAGAGGTTTATCTCTTTTCCCCTTGTTTGATTCGACTAAAGCATCAAAGAAATTCTCTCCGCTTTGCTCATGTCTCATCACTACATCCTTCATCACGTAATCGTAATCAAGTGAGGCACGTGCGTACTTACCAAGGATGTCTTGCGGCTCAATTTTCATTTCCAGACTCAATCCGCCTTCTGCTTTGAAATGATCGTAGTTTGCTATAAAGTAGACTTGGGCCGCTATTGTTAATAATAGAGCAACAATAAGGAGTAATATGTTTCTTTTATTGGACATGTGGTTTTCATTCGGGGTTCGATTACCTCACCTTCTTTTATTGTTAGGTTCTTCAGATTAGATAATTAAGGTTTAATTGCTGATGCAAATTCCAACAGCTTTTCCGCAAAGTTCTCCCACGAATTCTCTTTCTTTTCCTCTGCTATTTTTTCACTCATTCCCTCCTTTAAATCTTCGTCGAAATAACGGGTAATGGATTCTGCTATCGCTTTTGGTTCTGATTTCGGCACTATCAAGCCATTTGATTCGTGGTGAATGCTCTCTTTCAATCCGCCGACATCTGTTGCAATAATTGGAAGATCAAAATGATGAGCGATGGCCGTAATTCCACTTTGCGTAGCACTTTTGTAGGGCAATACACAAACATCACTTGCAGAGAAATAATCAGACACTTGATCGTCCGCAATGTAATCTGTATACAAGTGCACACGATCACTTAATTCTTTCTGATCGATGATTTCCTGATATGCATCAAACGAACCATAAATTTCACCGGCAACGATTAACTCAATGGAATCATCTAAATCAGGGAGTGCTTGCAGTAATAAGTCTAATCCTTTGTATCCTCGGATAAATCCAAAGAACAAAAGATATTTCTTTTCAGGATTCAGTTTCAACTTTTCAATAGCATTCGTTCGCTCTTGCTTTTCACCAAACTGATTGTACACGGGATGATCAATTCGAAGGTACTTCGCGTCAGGTTTCAAGGACAATAAATCCTTCAAGACGGCATCACTCATTACCACAAAACCTTCGTTCTGTTTCAAAAAGTAATTATTCGCTCCTTTATCAAAAAATCGTTTTTCATGTGGAATCACGTTGTGTAAAATCGCGATGCGCTTGGTTCCCTTTTTCAAACGCTTATGCATATTCCCCACCGACGGACCAAAGAAGGTCATCCAATATTGGCTAATGAATAAATCGGGTTGAAAGTCGTTAATTTTTCGAGCTGATCGACCGAAGGTTAGTGGATTAACGGAATCTAAATCGCGACGTGCAGGAATGGGATCGGCAATATCCGACTCTGTAACAAACTGCGTCTTTCCCGGAAACAAAAAATTGGGGTACTGGCGCTTGAATGTGAACGCCTTTACCTCGTGATTCACTTCCAGCGCACGATACAACATAGCCGAAAACTGGGCGATTCCTCCACGGTAGGGATAAAAAGCAGAAAAAAGGGCGATTTTCATGTGTACGAATGTACGAAGCTGAGTTTAATTCTTGGGAATTCTCTTTGAATCTTTTGGTTTCACGAAGCGAATAATTCTTTCACTCTTCGATATTTCCACATATCGAATTATATCGATAGATCGATTTCACTACTCAAACCCCGCCTCAACAAAACGGTAATAGCGTTCCGTTCCTTCATTCAAGTAGATTTGAGACTGATTGTTGATTTGATAATGTAAATCGCGCTCATATTTCAGAATCATCCCGATTCCTTTTGCATACATTTCGTATCGATGTACCGAGTCGATAAGCGAATTGAACTGGTCTTGCTCTACTACCAATGTGGGATCAAAGAAAACGTTATTGATTGTCGTATCGCTGTGAATGTCTCGGTAAAAACAAATTTGCTCCTCCCCCATATTGTAGGCATTCGCATCCCATTGTTTATTCTGCGTTGGCGCAAATACCAATTTTACCACTCGCTGATTTTCTTCCACCAGTTCCGCTCGGATACCATCGTGTACACCTGTCCAAATATCCTGTAATTGCCAAGGATCATTTTCGGTGGGACGAACATAGCGCCAAAACTCACGGGCTGTTCTCCCTTCATTATCGACAAAGGTGTCTGCCCAATATGTTTTTAACTGATAAATGGAGGTATCATGCTGATTCAAGGCATCATCGTGCGTGATTTCCGTTACATCGTACACAATGTACCGTCCTTGTTCCATTCCAAAGTATTCAAAATGAAAATCAATTGGGATATCTTTCTTGCAGCCTAACAAGGTTAGTGCAAACAAAAGGAGTACAAGATAGTAGTGTTGTTTTGACATCAGTTTAAAGACGTTAAGATAACACTTTTCGTTGGCTTATTCGTTGGGATTTATTCCGAGACGTTTTAACTCAGACATTTTCTTTTTTAGCTCCTTGCCTTGAAGCCATCGACCGTAGTAGTAATACTTACGTCCTTCCTCTTTACCATTTTTATCGTAACCGATGCACCAACCGTGGCGAACTCCATTTTTGTAACGTTCCAGAGACATTTTGCCTCCATCTACATGGTAACTTTCCCAAACACCATGCTTCTTACCGTGTTCGTAATTTCCCGTCGTCTTGGCTTTTCCCGTTTCAAAGTATTCTTTAAATTCTCCGTGAAGTTCACCATTCTCATAATACTGAATCGACATTGGTCGTTGCGATTTATCACCTTGTTCAGCTGGTAAATAATAGACAATTTTGATTCCGTGCAGTGAATCATTTTTGTAGGACTCTTTGCTACTGAGACGACCTAATTTATCCCAATTTACCCAAATACTGTCCTTTTTGAAGTTCTTATAGATTCCGTAACTCATTACACCACCTGTTTCGTGGTAGAAATATCCTTCCGAACGTGCATTCGTTCCGTGCTCGATCACTGCTTTTGATTTCCCCGACTTGTAGAAATATACGAATGTTCCGATCGGTTTATCATTTTTGAATTCACCACGATACATAAAAACGCGTGTCCCTGGGTAGACTTTTTCCCATTTCCCTTGCTTTCTGCCTTGAGAATCTGTTTGATTCACTTGGGCAAAAACGGCCATTGAAAGGAAACATGTTAAAATCGTAAGGTATCGTTTCATAATTATATCATTTTCGAAAATTCGTCTAAACTCTCGCATGTAAAATCCGCTTCTACGTTAATCGGTTCCACTGTTTTTATTCTCACCGTCTTCATACCAAGATTCTTGCCAAACAAGATATCCGAATCTGTATCTCCCACCATCACGCTCCGCTCGAATTCAATCTCAGGGAACTCCATTTTTGCCATTTCTGCCATCGCAGGTCCTGGCTTTCGGAGGTCTTCTTCTACCCCGACTAAATTCGGAGCAAAAAAGCACTTATCGATTTTTCCCATTGCTTGGTGAACCTCATCGCACATATAAGAATGAACTTCCAAAACGTTACGTTCTGTCATCAATCCCTTTCCAATTCCTTGTTGATTTGTAACAACGATCACACGATGAAAAATACGGGAAAGGCGCGCGATTGCTTTTGGTGCATTCGGTAAAAATTCGAACTCATTTGGGTTGGTAACGTACCCCCCCATGATTCGTTCATTGATCACTCCATCTCGATCGAGAAAGAGCGTCCATGTTCCATCAATATTCCAGTGATCAATCGACATTGATTGTTTCTTCAACCAAATAATTGTTTCTCGATTCAGATGATCGTCCGACCATTTCCGCAATAAATCCGCCTAAGAAGAATTGCGAACCAATAATCATGGCAGCAAGCGCAATGAAAAACTCTGTTCGTTCCGCTAATAATCTTCCCGTAGTGTCAATAAATACTTTGTCGATGATCATGTAGAGTGTGATAAAAAATCCGAGGATAAACATCATCGTTCCAATCGCACCGAAGAAATGCATCGGTTTCTTTCCAAAGCGCCCCATGAAGGCAACGGTCATCAAATCAAGTGGGCCATTCAAAAAGCGATTCAATCCGAATTTTGTCACGCCATATTTTCGCGCTTGATGCTGAACTACTTTTTCTCCAATTTTATTGAAGCCTGCGTATTTTGCCAATGGCGGAATGTATCGGTGCATGTCTCCATACACTTCAATACTTTTTACCACAACGTTCTTGTATGCTTTCAATCCACAATTGAAATCGTGAAGGTAAATTCCCGTAATTCGGCGTGCAGCCCAATTGTACAGTTTCGTTGGAATTGTTTTGGAAAGCGGATCGTAGCGTTTCTTTTTCCATCCTGAAACAACATCGAAATCATCTTCAGTGATCATTCGGTATAATTCAGGAATTTCGTCGGGAGAATCTTGCAAATCGGCATCCATCGTGATCACCACTTTCCCCTTTACCGCTTCAAATCCCTTTTGTAACGCCGCTGACTTCCCATAGTTTCTCTGAAACTTTATTCCGACTACTTGTGAGTGATCAGAACTCAATTTCTCAACTACCTTCCACGATCCATCCTTGCTTCCATCATCCACAAAAACTACTTCAAATGAAAATTTATGTTCATCCATCACACGTTTGATCCAATCAAACAATTCTGGAAGTGATTCTACTTCATTGTAAAGTGGGACAACTACGGAAATGTCAAGGTTATACTCCAAATCGGCTCTTTAAAAATTCAGACAAATATAATGAAACCGTTTCGCGGTTTTGTTCTGAATACGGAATCGATCTTAATTTGTTTTAAAAATCTTGATAATTTGATCAGAAACATGGACAAAATAAATACCTGATTCTACCGATTCCAGATTAATTTCATTCGAAGCATGACTCACCCTCCCTGTTTGAATGATTTGTCCGCTAGTATTCACCAATTGATACGGTTGCTCAAAATCAATGTTCAACAATTCAATTTTTCCATTTGTCGGATTAGGGAAAGCTTGAATTTTTGCAACTTCCAACTCATCCAATCCTACTACATGTTCGTTAATGAAGAACATATCCAATCCAGCTTCCGTAATGTTGATATCTGGATCAAAGTCAGAAGTTCGGAAGAAGAATTGCATGGTTGGAGTAATGCTAATGTAGTCCTCCAAACGTAAATTAACATATTGCCATGCTCCAAAGGTTGAAACATCCTCCCCGATAATATCGATTTGGGCCGTTACAGTTCCGTTGCTCACGATTACTCTTAATGAATCATCTGGTTGACTCGGTCCGAACTGAGTGTAGAACCAACGTGCGTAGTTTACCTGAGGATCATTGTAAATTGTAAGGTCCATTACCGGAGAAATCAAGGTTACCGATCCTCCATCTACGTCGTCTCCATCTACGTCGACTCCTGCAGCATTTCCAGTAACGTAGGCACTTTCACCACAATCCATAGCAGCATCAAACGAAGGAGTTCCTCCACCATCTGATCCATTTGGTTTCCCTCGCTCCCAATGTCCAGTTGCCGCCAAGTTATTCGTTGACCAACCGAAATCAAATGTGAAATCATCGTAAATTCCAGGTTCGAGAACTACTGTTATCTCTCCCGTATTTTCATCTATCGTTTGATCGAAACACTCCGTTACGTATCCCCATTTTCCAACCGTAATTCGATACGGCTCTTGATAATACAACGTGAAATTTCTCTCTCCCAATCCATTTGACTGCCCTGAAGTTTCGAGCAATGTACATTCAAGCAAAATATCTGCACCAATTATTGGATTGTTCGTTCCTGCCTCTCTCACCTTTACAATTAAATTGTACGGAGGAATTGGAACCAATGCAACATCCTGTGTCGTTATAGCTCCTTGCGTGAGGCTCACAGAAACCGTCTGTGGATAGTAACCTACTTTAGAAAAAGTAACGTCATACGTACCTGAATTTAACACTCCTGCCGCATAGAAACCTGTAATGTTCGAAGATCCATTATTCGAGTAGCCAACAATCTCTACGTCAACCAAGTCGATCGGTGAAGTCGTTGATGCATCTGTAACAATTCCCTCGAGATACGCTCCTTGTTCATAGGTCGGTGACAATAAAAACAATCCTTCCGTTCGATCCGTTGCCAACAATACGCCTGAAGGCAAGTAAGGATACGCTCCCCAACAACCATCATAATCGAGGTTTTGAGCTGGATATGTATCATAATCTCCAACTTCAATCAAATTGTATGGGTAAGTTGCATCATGAATCACGACTCCGTCAGAGTAATGACTTGTAATCACAAAATCGCCCATCACGTGTGCATTGTGCGGAATGGTTCCTACTCCAGGTGAACTCTGAATACGATCCAACTCTACAATATTGGAAGGATCTGAAATGTCATACGCCGTGATATACGAATAAGGTAATTCATCAGTGGTGTAGGCGTATTGTCCATCTGCTGATGTCCAAATGTTGTGAGCGAAGTTACTCGGTGTGTTCTTCGTTCCCATCAAAACAGGGTTTGTTCGATCTGTAATATCGACAATACTGATAAATCCATCACTGATATGAGCAAGGTACATGGTGTCTCCAAGAACATACCCATCATGGACATACCAATCATCGAACACACCAACTTCAATTGGATTCATCGGATCGGTTGCCACATCCAAGATGATGACTCCTCCATTTCCCCTGTTTGCTCCAAAAATATATGCGTATCCCAAGGAGTCAACATATATATTATGTGCTGATTCCCATTCCTGTCCCGTTGGTCCGAAATAATAGTTGGTCGTCAACGCTGTTGAAGCAGGAAGTGGCGAAAGATCGATGATCAACAAGCCGTTTTGCGCTTCTGTGGTCACGTATGCATAATCTCCGAATGTTTTCAAATCGCGCCAAATAGACAACATTCCTGGCTCCCAAAACACCTCATTTGCATTGGATGGATCGGTTACATCAACAACTCCTGTTCCTTTCTCACCACCGACAAGCGCATATTCATTGCCATTTTCGTCTACATATCCCCACACATCATTTAATCCAGTATCGTGCAGTGCCGAATAATCGACATGTCCGACTGAATCAATGTTTACTTGAGAAAAAGAAAAAAACGGAGCGAGCGCCAGCAGTAAAAAGTAGAGATGTTTCATTCGAGTATAATTTCTCGAAAGTTACGAATAACCATGCTAACTATAAAATGAATAACGCGGCGATAATGAAGATCAAAACGATGATCAAATACTGCCAGAAGTCCACAAAATAGGGAGCATACTTCTTGATCTTGTCCTTGAAACTCATACTGCAAAGTTAGAATTGAATTGCATATTGTTGATTCAAATGTTCAAATAATTGACTTAAAGGGAAAAATCACAATCTGAAACTTCATCAAAATAGACCGATTTAGGGACTTTATTTTTACCGCTCAAATTCGTATTTTTGCACCACTCAAATTGAACACTATGGCAAAAACAACCGTCAAAAATCAAAAGAAAAGTGCAGAATTCGAAAGATTCAAAACGCAAGTACTCGAAGATTTCAGATTAGCATCCATTTCACGTGAAGCGTCTTTACTAGGAAGGCGTGAAGTTTTGACGGGAAAAGCTAAGTTCGGAATTTTCGGAGACGGAAAGGAACTTGCGCAGATTGCTCTCGCGAAACAATTCAGAGATGGTGACTTCCGATCTGGATATTACCGCGATCAAACAATCATGATGGCCATTGGTCAATTGGATGTTCAGCAATACTTCGCTGGATTGTATGCTCATACAGATATTGAGCACGAACCGCAATCAGGTGGTCGTCAAATGGGTGGACACTATGCCACACGTAATCTGGACGAAAACGGAAACTGGAAAAACCTCATGGAGCAAAAAAACAGCTCTGCGGATATTTCTCCAACTGCGGGACAGATGCCACGTTTACTTGGACTTGCTCAGGCATCAAAAGTGTATCGCGAGCACCCAACATTGAAGGATTTAGAGGAATTTAAAAAATTCTCAGATGGAGGAAACGAAGTAGCATTCGGAACAATTGGCGACGCCTCTACTTCAGAGGGACCATTTTGGGAAACGATTAATGCCGCAGGAGTTCTGCAAGTACCAATGGTGATGTCTGTTTGGGATGATGGCTACGGGATTTCTGTTCCTCGAAAGTTCCAAACGACAAAAGGAAGTATTTCTGATGCTCTTTCTGGAATGCAACGCACCGAAGGTGATACAAATGGATATGAGATTTTCGTAACGCGCGGATGGGATTACGCTCATTTGTGCAGCACCTACGAGCAAGCGGTAAAAATCGCGAGAGAAAAACATATTCCTGTGCTTGTGCACGTAAAGGAAGTGAACCAACCACAAGGTCACTCAACAAGTGGATCGCACGAACGATATAAGGATGAAGAACGTCTGGCTTGGGAAACAGAATTCGACTGCCTCAACAAATTCAAAAACTGGATTGCTGAGTATAATGCAGAAGGATTGACCATTGCCACAATGGAAGAGCTCGACGAAATC
Source organism: Crocinitomicaceae bacterium (assembly GCA_041582905.1). Lineage (GTDB taxonomy): Bacteria > Bacteroidota > Bacteroidia > Flavobacteriales_D > Crocinitomicaceae > UBA4466. The sequence continues at coordinate 8,803 of JBFHGY010000078.1, forward strand.
CAAAAAATAGCGAAGAAGTCTGTGGCTGAACAAAAACGTGCCGCTTGGACAGCATTTACGGCACAGTTAAAAACAGATTTGAAAGATTCAGTTGCATTGATTCGATCAGTTGCAAATGTGAGCGAAAATAAAGTATTCATCGAAAAAATTGCTTCTGAACTAGAAAGCGCAATGGACCCGATCCGCCGTGACATTCTTGGAGCAGCTCGAAAAGTACTTCG
>JBFHGY010000079.1:0-8970 GCA_041582905.1 Crocinitomicaceae bacterium
GTAAAAAACAAAAGAAACACGACTTTTTTCATCCTCACAAGATATAAAAACTAAAAATACGCAGTTAACCCCATTTTAAATTGGGGTGTTCCTTGTTAAAATAGCGTTAAACTTAAATTGACCCCTTCAATAAATAGGGTGTGTTAATAAAAAGTTGCAAAATTTTTGAAATCACCCCTCATTTTGATGTAGATTTGCAAAAAAAAACAATTTCTCATGGCTAATAAACGAATGCAAGCGTATCATGATGTACTTCATCGAACGCCGAAACACACAGAATTAAACCAAAAGGTTTCTGAATTATTTGGTGAAAATGTTTTTCACTCAGAAGTAATGCGCGAGTATCTTCCAGGTGAAGCATACAAGAAAATGAAGGAAGTAGCTCGAACAGGAGCACGCTTAGATCGTAATGTTGCTGATCAAGTGGCATCTGCCATGAAAGATTGGGCGCTCACAAAAGGAGCAACGCACTACACGCACTGGTTTCAACCATTAACAGGTGCAACTGCTGAGAAGCACGATGCATTCTTTAAGCCAATCGGTCCAGGAAAAGCAATCGAGCAATTCGATGGTGATTTGTTGGTACAGCAAGAACCAGATGCTTCTTCTTTTCCAAATGGAGGAATCCGTAACACATTCGAAGCGCGTGGGTATACGGCTTGGGATCCATCATCTCCTGCATTCGTAATCGGAAAAACATTGTGTATTCCTACGATCTTTATTTCGTACACAGGAGAAGCATTGGATTACAAAATGCCATTGTTGAAAGCATTGCATGCAGTGGATGAGGCGGCGGTAGGCGTGTGTCAATATTTTGATAAAAACGTAAAGAAAGTATCTGCTACATTGGGTTGGGAGCAAGAGTACTTCTTGGTAGATAAAGCCTATTACAATTCGCGTTTGGACCTTCAGATGTCAGGAAGAACATTGTTCGGACATGCATCAGCGAAAGGACAACAGTTGGATGATCATTACTTCGGTTCTATTTCTGAGAGAGCAACGGCATTTATGCGCGATTTCGAAACAGAATCGATTCGTTTGGGAATCCCAGTTACAACACGTCACAACGAGGTAGCTCCAAACCAATTCGAGTGTGCTCCAATGTTTGAGGAATGTAACTTGGCCAACGATCACAACTTGTTGTTGATGGATTTGATGGAGAAAACGGCGCGTAAGCATGATTTCCGTGTATTGTTGCACGAAAAGCCATTTGCAGGAGTAAACGGATCAGGGAAACACAACAACTGGTCGCTTGGAACAGATACAGGTGTGAACTTGTTGGCTCCAGGTAAGAATCCAAAGTCAAACCTTCAGTTCTTGACGTTCTTCGTGAATACCATTAAGGCGATTCACGATCATTCTGGATTGCTTCGAGCATGTATCGCAGGAGCAGGAAACGATCACCGTTTGGGAGCAAATGAAGCACCGCCAGCGATTATTTCAGTGTTCATTGGATCTCAGCTTTCGGCTATGTTGGATAAGATCGAAACAGATGTGAAGGCAGGAAAAATGACTCCGGAAGAGAAAACAGAATTGAAATTAAACATCGGTAAGATTCCACAAATCTTGTTGGATAATACAGACCGAAATAGAACATCGCCGTTTGCTTTTACAGGAAATAAATTTGAATTCCGTGCAGTAGGTTCTTCAGCGAACTGTGCAGCGGCAATGATTGTGATTAACACGATCATGGCGAATCAATTGAAAGAATTCAAGAAGGATGTTGATGCTCGTATCAAGAAAGGTGAGAGCAAAGACGAAGCAATCTTGAAACAATTGCAAGTGTTGATCAAAGAATCGAAGAAAATTCGTTTCGAAGGAAATGGTTACGGTGACGAGTGGGTGAAAGAAGCGGAAAAACGTGGATTAGCAAACTTGCGCGATACACCAAGAGCTTTGACAGTATGGCACGACAAAAAAGTAATCGACCTATTCGATAACATGAACGTTTTGACTCCTCGCGAGTTGGAAGCACGTCAGGAGATTGAATTTGAATTGTACGTGTACAAACTTCAAATTGAAGCACGTGTAATCGGTGAAATGGCCATCGGAAGCATTATTCCAGCTGTCGTTGATTATCAAAACAAATTGATCAAAAATATTCAAGGATTGTTCGATGTTTTGGGTGAGAAAATGGGGAAAGAAGCAGCAGACGGTCAAATTGACTTGCTCAAGCGCATCTCTATTCACTTGAATACGATGAAAGATGCTTGTGATAATATGTTAGCAGCGCGTAAGAAAGCGAATAAAATCGAAGATATGGAGAAGAAAGCAGTGGCATACTGTGATGATGTAAAAGTCTACTTCGACGAGATTCGTTACCACGCAGACAAACTCGAAGGATTGGTAGAAGACCAAATGTGGCCACTTCCAAAATTCAGCGAAATGTTGTTTACGCGTTAATACAACGAAGTGAAATTGTTGAAACCGCTCTGACGTTTGTTGGAGCGGTTTTTTTGCTTTTAAGCAATTAAGCAATTAAGCAATTAAGCAATTAAGCAATTAAGCAATATTACTGAATGCTCTCATCGAGCTCTATATCAAATCGCTGCTTCAATCCTTCCATAATTCAATCTTGAATTCATTTCTCCTACTAATGAGGCAGAAACACTAAAGTTCTCGAACGGACACTGAGGCTCTCGAAGTGAACGTTCAACCTTTCTAAGGAATCTCGTATGCACCTATATCAGGAGAAGGAGTGGCTCTCGGAACACCATTAATACCAATTCCGTCCGCTGGCTCCCCGGTTGTATTTGCGTAGGTATCATTCCCTCCACCGTGCAACGGCGAAATCGAATAGAAAAGGAAATCTCCCTCATTGGTATTTACGAAGTACGGTTCTTCATTCCATAAATTATCAGGACCGAAGAAGGCATTGTTGTACGTCGTTTCGCTCTTGATGAGGTTGTTTTGGAAATTGAGATTAAAGTTGAGCACATTTGTGGCATCTGTGGTATCGATCACTAATTCCGTGTCTAAGTTTCCGTAGATAATGCTATTGGTAATCTCTCCTTGGTTGATGTGCGTGTAGTATGCCACATCTTGAACTTCATCGTACCCTAAATTACTAATTCCAACAGCTGGAGTTTGTTCTCCGCCTGTGCTGTATCCAACTAAATGACAGTGATTGAAACTAAAGTCCGCAGCAAATGAAGCAAGGCCGTAAACGGTGTTTTTGGAGAAAATACAATTCTCAGCTCGGACATGAGCGCCAGAATAGAGTAGAGCACCTGCGTAGGCATTGTTGGTAAAAGTGGAGTTCGTCACACGAAGTGTGTAATCCGTATTGGCAGGATCTTCCTTAAACACATGAATTCCCACCGTTCCGTTTTTTACGATACAATAGTTAATACGACTTTCTTTTGCATAGAAGAGGTAGATCCCGTAGAATTGTCCAGCGACGTCATCGTAAAGTGATTCCAATCGATCTCCTTGAAAAACAACTTCATTTCCAAGTTGACCTTCAATGTTCAATGTTCCTTTAAAGTTGGTCAATCGTGAGTTCTTGTGTAGATACACCTGTGTTCCTGCAGGAATCGTTAGTGTTGTATTTTCATCAATGACGGCATTGCCATAAATCACGTGGGGTTTGTCATTTTGCCAAGTACCATCAACATATACGTTACTATGATAATACATGTCTTGTCCCCAAACGGCTAGGTTCACATATTGATCTATTCCGTTGGTTCTAAATCGAATGCTGTCTTCAACAACAACAGGATTGTTGGTGTTGTTGGCATCCAAGGTCACTTCCACAAAAACAAACAAACTGTCTTTTCCCTCTATTTCAAGGTTTTGAAAATTCGTTCCGACAAGCCCGTCCACATTTACACGGAAGGGAGAATTATCGCCTCCCATCAACTCAATTTCTTCTACCATGATCGTTTTATTGTCATTGTTGTAGAACTTAAATTGTTGCGTAGTGGAGCCAATGGTCGTGAAAACGGTATCGAAAAGAACCGTATCCTTGCTAAAACTCAAATTTCCTTCAGAAAAGGAAAGGGTTTTCTTACAGCTCGAAAGACCAACAGAAGCCAAAATGGCGATGGCAGCAATAATAGAAAATGCGAGTCGTATCATAAATATGAGTTGTTGTCAAAGTTAACGCAAAAAGGGGAAGATTATTCTATTTTTGCCCTGATTCAAATTTTTTCCAAGAAAAATTTAAAATCGGTTTCCAATTAATTAAAAAGTTTCTTTATCTTTGCGACCCCGTTAAGGGATTATTATACAATATTCGTTATGAGAAAAGACATTCATCCAGATAATTATAGATTAGTCGTATTTAAAGACATGTCAAACGACTACAGTTTTGTTTGTAATTCATGTGCTGAATCAAATGAAACAGTGCAATGGGAAGACGGAAACGAGTATCCATTGATTAAATTGGATATTTCTCACAAATCACACCCATTCTTTACTGGAGTTGTTCAGTTCGTGGATACTGCAGGACGTATTGATAAATTCAAAAGCCGTTACGGAACTAGAAAGAAAAAATAGTTTCCTACAACAATATTGGACCTCCCAATCATTCCAACAATGGACACTGATTGGGAGGTTTTTTTATGGCTCAATCTTTGTGCACCATCTACATAGAAGTATATTTGTCACATGAATCGAAACGTCCTGAAATCCTTACTCCTCCTGATGCTGATGTTCAGCAGCTTCATGTCGCATGCCGGGCGTGTGAAAAAAGGATTTGATGCACTGGAGGTACATGATTACTTCAAGGCAAAAAAGATGTTGACCAAAGGGATGAAGTACAATCCAGAAATCAGTTCTTTTGGTTTAGCAATTTTGTATTCACGCGATAATCATGTCTTCTATTCGAAAGATTCGGCTTATCGTTACATCAACATGGCTAAAACGACTTTTTATGATGCGAAAGCGTCAAAGCGCGAGCGATGGTCGAAAAAATTTGGATGGAACATGGACGCCATTGATTCAGTACAGCAAATCATTACGGATCAATTTTATGCGGAAGCGAAGTCAATTAATACGCCAGCATCCTACAATAGTTTTCTGCAAACACATCCAAAATCTATTTACGCTGAACGTGCATTGGCCATTAGAGATTCGATTGCGTTTTTCGATGCTGTGATGGAAAATACCACCATGAGTTATCAATCGTTCATGGATAACTATCCGAAAAGTACCTATTTTGAAATCGCAAAAGATAATTTCTATCAGGTACAATTCAGTGAGATAACAGGAGATGGTTCCTTGGTGTCTTACTTGGAATTTTTACAATTAAATCCAACAAGTCCGTTGCGTCCGGCTGCAGAAAAGAAGATATACGAAATCGTCACAGAAGAGAAGACAGCCGAAGCATTTGATATTTTCATTCGAACCTATCCGAATAATTTCATGGTAGAAACGGCATGGGAAGAACTGTTTCAGTCATCGCTAGACACCTACGATAAAGCATCGCTTGTTCAATTCAAGGAAAAGTATCCGACTTTTCCGTTTGAAGAGGACTTGAACAGAGAAATTGCCTTCATTGACTCAGTGTTTTTGCCAATTGCCGTGGAGGATAAGTTTGGCTTCATGAATACTGCAGGTATCACGTTGATTCCAACTGAGTACGAACAGGTATCGAAATTCAAAGAAGGACTTTCGGTTGTGGCAAAAGATGGAAAGTATGGAGTGATTGATAAGTTCAATGAAATTCGCATTCCATTTGAGTTTGATGCCATTTCAGAATTTGTGAAGGGACGAGCAATTGTGGAAAAAGATGGATTAATCGGAATGATTCACAGAAACGGAAGCTTTGTATTTGAATGTAAATTCGATGACATGGGAACGCTTTCCGACGGATTGATTTACGCGAGTGACGGAGAGAAGTTTGGCTATTTTGATGCAACAGGATTTCAACGAATTCCGATGAAGTTTACAGATGCATACGACTTCTCGAATGGTATTGCTCAGGTAGAGGTAGATGGTTTGATGGCGTATATTGATATCTACGGAGTTTATGTTGTGCCTCCAGCATTTGAGGAAATTCGACCTTATTCGGATTCATTGTACATCTACGAAAGCGACGGAATGTATGGTTTTATGAACCGATTAGGGAAACCTGTAACGGAAAACGATTACGACAATATTGGAGAATTGCGCGATGGATTTGCAGTGGCCGCAATCGACGGCGAGTTGGTTTATCTCAATGAAGCGGGACAAGTTGTTATCCAAAATGACTTTGAAGAATTTCCTAATTTTTTGGCAAGAGCCGAGTTCGTAAATGGCGAAGCGATCGCAATGAAGGATGGATTGTATGGGAAAATTGATCAAAAAGGAAGAAAAGTGATCGATTTCAAATACGAGAATTTAGGAGATGGTGCGTTCGTTTTTCCCTTCAAAAAGAAAGGTCAATGGGGAATCATGAATGCGGCTCAAAAAGTCATTATTCCTGCGAAATATGCATCACTTATCGTGTATGATGAGAAATACGTGGTCGTTGATTCTGATTTTGGAGAAGGTGTACTCGGTGTAAATGGTGAGGAAATCATTCCGATGAATTTTGCTAGTATCGAATACCTATCCAATGATTTGTTCCTCGTTGAAAGTGAAACAGGATTCGGCGTATTGCGTAAAAGTGAAATGATTGTTCCTTTAGCGTTCGATTCTATACAATGGTTCGGTAAAGATTACCTACTTTTAGTAAAGTCGGATCGTTGGTCATATTTGGAGCTCGAATCAGGCAAATTAATCGAAATGCAAACAGAGACAGGTGAGTGATTTTTTTGACATGCTGGAAAAATACAAGTTCGGCTTGATAGCTGCGCTTGCTGCCTATGTCATGATTTTCGCCTACTTCCAAATCGGAACTTATGACGAACTAGCTGTTCCATACGAGCCATTTCCTGAAGGACCGAGAATAGAAATTCCTGAGGATGAAATTGAGTTGAAAGCAGAAAATATCAAAGTACCCGCCAATTTCAAACCAAGCGACCTGAAAAATACCGCGAGAGATGCGAACGATAAACGAAATCGATCAAATGATGATTATTCGGTAAGTGAATCGAGTGGAGCATTGAGTGCAGAGGAATATGAAAAGAAACTCTTTGAAGAAGCTGGCGGGACCAAGACACGAGCTGAGATTCGACAGCAAATGGAGGAGTGGAAAAAGCAGCAGGAAAAACAAAAGGCCAATTCGACTTCAACTAATTCAAACAAGCAATCGACAAGTGGATCAAATAATGCCGCGGCTGGTAATGTGATGGTGGAATTCAGCGTACCGAATCATACAGCCCATCAAGGGAATGATTGGTATGTGAGAAATCCAGGATATAAATGTGGTGAAGGAGCGGACGGAACAGTCATTGTTCAGGTGAAAGTGAGTCAATCTGGCGATGTGATTACCGCACAATACGATCCTGCACGAAGTAGCGGAAATATTACACCTTGTATGATTGCTGAGGCGGAGAAATACGCGTCAATTTCACGTTTTAACTATTCAGCCAAAGCGGCAAAGTCACAATCAGGGTGGATTTCTTACACCTTTGTTTCTCAATAAATCAACCCTATGAAAACTACATTTCTACTTTCGTTTATTCTCTTTTCTAGTTTGAGCTTCGCTCAGGTAATCGGTGGTCCTGTTGTGGAATCTGGACGAAAAATCACGGGAGAGCCAAAGTTTCTCATCGAAGGAATGAAAGATGGATGGGCAAAGTATGAACTCGCTGTGGATATCAATGGAAAAGTTACCAGTGTAACCATGGTTGAAACGAATTTAAAAAGTACTCCAGCCAAAACGATGTTGCGCAATCACGCGAAAAATTACACATTCGAACCAGGAACGTATTATCCAAAGCATCATCAAGTGGTGGTCAAAGTGACCATGATGAAAGGGGAGATGGCGAACCCACAGATTGACCTCGATTGATGGTTGCCTTGTAGAAACGAGGATTTCAGTTTATTCTTGTAATCTCACTAATACTTTCTGACTTTTCATAAGCTGAACTAAAACGGTTTAATACGTCTTTTTCTTTGTAACTTTGTAGCTACTCCTATAAAAGTTAGATTGATGAGGTACATTTTATTCGTGTCATTCCTTCTTATTCTTCACCTGAAGACAAATGCACAGTGCGCGAATCCAACAGTGATGCTGGATGAACCGTTCAATTCTGGACCTATTACTGGCGCTGTCACATCTAATATTTACGGAAATGGTTTTTGGAACAATGCATCCTATACACTTAGTGGGGCTGGACATGGATGGTTTAATGTGGTGAACGGGTTGAGTAACGTGGATGTCTATGATCGACAAGTGAATGGCTTTTGTGTAGACTCTGCTGTAACCGTTACGTTTTGGACGCGCCATTCCTTCGGAACAACCAATGTGACCTATAGTGTTCTGGATGATGCAAATACTGTTTTAGCTTCAACTACACTGAATTTAACGACTGTTTATCAACAGATAACGTTCAACTTTAATGCAACAACACCAGGGCTAAGATTTCTCATTCATTGCAATTCTACAGGCGGAAACGGAGTGGATATTTGTGTGGAAGATTTACTGATAACACATTGTGCAAATCCTCCCTCCGAAGATCATGTGTACGGCGTGTGTTCCCCAAATGGACCGGTTGATTTGTTTTCATTTTTCTCAAGTAATATCGACCCGGGAGGGACGTGGTCGGGACCATCGGCATTAACAAATGGACATCTAGGAACCTTCGACCCTACAACGAATGCTCAAGGAATTTACCAATATTCGGTTACCAGTAACTGTGGAGTAGGTGTCTCAACAGTAGAAGTGGAGATGATGCCCGAAGTAGATTTGGGAAATGATACCACATTGTGTGCAGGGAATGCCATCACTTTGGACGCGGGAGCTGGTTTTGATGAGTACTTGTGGTCGAACATGGCAACGACTCAAACCATTAACGTAGCGACAGCAGGAACCTATTCCGTTCAGGTGTCTTCTGCCTTAGGAAATTTGGTGTCAGATGCAGGATTTGAGGCGAATCA